>DATDXT010000020.1:0-2775 GCA_035289185.1 archaeon
TCAATATCTCGTTCTGGTCCAAGTTGACTATTGTCTGCTCTCCATAGTAGCTGGAAACCGTCAATTCTGGCAGTGGCGAACTTCCCACGACTTCCTCCAGCAGCAACTGACGTCCTTGGCTTTCAACCAGGCTCTCCAAGAAGCTCCTTACCTGGAAGCATTCTGAACATGATAAACTGTATGTAAATTTCAATATAGTGACTCCATTCTGGATGAGCGCAGACTTCACCTCATCTGTAACCTCATAATCTATGACTGAAGATGTCGGCAGGTTCAGCTTGACAGCATCTCCTGTCTGAGTGAAACTCGTTTGGAAGAATCCTGCGGCGATGAAAGAAGGGAGCGCAACTGCCATCAAAAACAATGCCATTAATGCCGACTTGTTCAATCCCATAACCGATCTCCTATACTTTAATTCTACAAGTTAACTTTAAATGCTTTACGAAATTCTTTATAATAAAACTCCAAATTATCTTTAATGGTTCTGGAATCCATCATTTCACCAAAGTCAGCAGAAGAGCACAAATCTGCAGTGCTTCTGACAGGCGGAATAGTGGCTTCAATAGCTGTATTGGTGTCTTACTTCCTCTTTGTAGGCAGCTCTTTTGAAAAGTTCATCGGCAGTTTTATCGCTTTCTTCATAACGATGGCAATTTTCCCTTTCATGATAAACTTGGAAAAGTACGACGAGGCAAAGGAAGAGAATATGCTGAAAAATCGCAAATTCCTGAACATATTTTCAAGGCACAAACTAATAATCGAAGTCTACATAGCATTCTTCCTGGGAGTCATAATAGCGCTTTCCATACTGTTTTTGATGCTGCCTCAACAAGTAACGGAAAAGGTGTTCGGCATACAGATAGAAGAGATAAGCAGGATAAGGGGTGCGGCTACGACTCTTAGCGGGACTTTCACACAGATATTGAGGAACAACACACAAGTCCTTCTGTTATCATTCATCTTCTCATTCATCTACGGGGCTGGTGCGATATATATACTGGCATGGAACTCATCCGTGCTGGCAGCAGCAATAGGATTATCTTCAAGGACTATAGGCGGTAACTATGGAGTACCTCTTGCAGTATTGCAATACTTCCCGCATGGCAGCCTGGAGTTCCTGGCATATTTCATAGGTGCGATAGCTGGTGGAATAATCTCTGTCGTAATAACTAAAAGGAAGCATAATTATTTCTGGTACATAATTGAGGACAGCATAAAACTGCTTATCGTAGCCTTTATAATCTTGGCCGTCGCAGCAGTGATAGAAAGCATAACAATAATTTCTGCTTAAACATTTACAAGCAGATCGTCGCCTTCCACCTTGACTTCATAAGTCTTGATGTCTGAAACACTTCCATGTTTTTTGGGGTCGAACTGTATACTGACTATCTTTCCTGTGGTCACATCAAACTGCACCTGATGCCATGGACATGTAATAACATTATCATTAAGTGATCCCTCGCCCAAAGGACCTCCCTTGTGCGGACATTCTCCATTGAAAGAATGCAGCTTGCCTTTGACTTTAACAACTACCACCTGTTCACCGTCGACATCAAATGTCTTCATCTCTCCTTCCTTTATGTCTTTGGCGTTTCCAACCTTCACAAACCCCGTCATGCTAATCAATTAGTTTTAAGGCATATAAAAAGTTATTTATGAAAAGAATCAGGATAACCATACGCGGCAAGGTGCAGAGGGTCGGGTTCAGATACTACATAAAGACTATCGCCTATAAGATGGGACTTGACGGCTGGGTGAAGAATACGCCGGAAGGCGATGTGGAGATTCTGGTGGAGGGGCCAGAAAGGCTGCTAAAGGAATTTGTAAACTATTGCAAGAAAGGACCGGCTTTGTCGAAAATAGAAGATGTAGAAGTAAATGATGATTTTAGTGCTGAAAAATTGAGGGGATTTGAGATTTTGTTTTAATAACTGAATTCAGTTGTTGATCTCTGGCTTTCTATTTCTCTTGTGGTATACTTTCTAGCAAGACCTAACTTTACCCATTCCTCTACACATAAGCTTCTGTTCATTCTTTTCAAAATTCCGTTTTCTAATTCCAATTCAATATATAACGACACCGGTTTGTCTTGTATCTTGCCTTCCAGAACTTTTATACGGTAACTTTTGTCGTCAACTTTCTCAATGCTTTTACCTTTCTTTATCGACCATCGTGGATCCTTTTCCAAATAAAGGTTCAATATGCCATACTCTTCATGTTTTTTAATCTGGTTAGTCAAATCTTTTTGAACATCGCCAATTGACTCTTTGTAAAATATTACATCATAGTTTTCGTTGTATCCAATTTCTATGACTGATTCATTATCGTATAATGGACTTTTGTTTCTTACAATCAACTTTTTTTGACCGTATTCCATCTTGAGATAGCCATCTTTAGCATCTAATGGATAGTAATTTGATCTTCCTGAAAATGTAATGCTTTCGAGTTTTTTAAGAAGTTCTGCTAACTCTTTTTCCATAAAGCAATAATTGTTCGGTTAAGATTTATATGTTAAAATAGTCCCGACCAGATTCGAACTGATGTCTACTGCTCCAGAGGCAGTCATCCTTGGCCACTAGACGACGGGACTATAATCTAGAATTATCGACTAAGATGTTTATTAATTAGATTTAGACTCTTACTTCCCTTCTCAACGTCTGAACTATCTCAGACACAGCCTTTACAGAATCTACTATGCTAGGCAAAGTGTCCCTGAAAGCCTTTTCCAATCCTGCAACTCTTGCAGTAATGTCATTCATGGAATTCTTAAAATCA
>DATDXT010000021.1:0-5695 GCA_035289185.1 archaeon
TGTCGAAGAGAGTGAAGCAAATGAGTGAACAACAAGCTGAACCGCAACAATCACAGCCACAAGTACAGCAACCTCAGCATCAACCTAAACAGAGATGGGGGATTGCACATATCTACAGCACCAACAACACCACAATTGTACACATAACAGACCTGACGGGGACAGAAACTATTTCAAGATGGTCATCTGGTATGATAACTGACAAAGACAGGGAAGGTGGGATGCCATTTCCAGCAATGCAGGCAGCAAAGAAAGCAGCAGAAGAAGCTTTGGTTAAGGGAATCAACAGGATACATATAAGAGTAAGAGCAAGAGGAAGCCAATACAGCAAATCTCCTGGAATGGGAGCGCAGCCAGCTATCAGGGCATTGGCTAGATCCGGATTGAGGATAGGAACTATAGAAGATGTGACGCCTATACAGCATGGATTTTCCTTAAGACCTAAGGGTGGCAGAAGAGGTCGCCGTGTCTGAGTTTTTACTACTTACAAATTATTATGTTATCTACGATTTTATCTATTGAATTGATGAGATGAAAGTCTGTATTTACAACTTCTATTAGATATACGGTTATGGGGTGTGCATTTCCGGTGAGTTCACGTATAACAACGGAGGAAAATACGGCTTCTTTTTTACAGAAGAGTTTAAACTTAATTTAAACAAAAACTTTTATCAAATCCATATCTAAATTCTTAAAAAATCTTGTCGTAAGCTTGCCGACAGCAAACAACCCATTAAGAACAGAATCACGAGATGTTAGCAACTTATACAAAAACATGCCTCTCTTTATTCCAGGTCCAAGTTCTTTCTTCCATTCATTGTCATAATTCTTCCTGAGGAAACTTTCTGAAAAATTATTGTTATCCAAAGCTTTTACAGCAGCATCCGTGCAAAACTGAGCTCCAATCAGACTGTAATTTATCCCGCCACCACTGTAAGGTTTGATTTGGCATGCGGCATCACCAACAACCATGACACTGTCAGCAGATGTCTTTTCCATAAGTCCTGGTCTTATGATTCCTCCAACATCTGGTCTGCAAACTTTTCCTATTCTTTTGGTTAAAAAATCTTGATAGTATTTTCCTGGATGCGGATTCGTAGCAAGTCCTATTCTAGCCTTTCCATTACCTTCTGGAGCAAGCCATGCAAAGAAGTTAGGAGACAGTTTGGATCCAAACCAAAGTTCGACAGCATTTTCAAAATCCCCCTCGACAGTAGTCTGAACTCCCACTTGACAAGTAGACGGATATTTCAAGCCTGCTTCTCTTCCTACAGTAGAATTAGCTCCATCTGCGCCTATCAACAATTTCGTATGAAAAACTCCGTTGTTTGTCATGACTTTTAGCATTCCATTCATCTTCCTGTAAGAAACGAATCTTTCACCTATTCTAGTTTCAGCACCTTCGTTTACAGCAGAATCAAAAATGAACTTATCCAAGCCGGGCCTATTAAGAAGATATACAGGATAACTTGCATCCATCTCCAATGAAGAACCGTTGGGTGAGAAGAATTTCGCTTTCTTCAAAGAATTCATTATTATGCTCTTAGGCAGATGAGGCAACAGTTCCAATATCCTCCAGCTAACAAGACCAGTACATTTACAAGGATGGCCGATAGTCAGATTGTCTTCAACCAAAAGCACTTTCTTTTCTTCTTTGGCCAAAAGTTCTGCTGTCCTCGAACCGCTGACAGCTCCACCTACGACTAATGCATCATAAATTTCTTCTGACATAGGAATCACCTACAGACCAAAATTCTTCTGTGAATTATTGTAAAATCTGATAGCCTTCATGAAATCTCTTTTGGAAAAATCAGGCCAAAGTGTATTGGTAGTATACATTTCAGCATATGCCGTCTGCCATAGCATTAAATTTGACAATCTGCTTTTACCACCAGTTCTTATGACAAGATCTACAGGTGTACGAACAAACAGATTCTTTTCAACATCTTTCTCACTTATCTTTATTGAACCAGCTTTAAACGCCTTGTTCAAAATCTTCTGGAAAGCGTTGATTAGTTCATATTTGCCACCATAACAAATCAATATGTTCAGTACTCTTTTTGTGAATTTTGCCGTCTGCTTCATCATTTTTTTCATCAAGTTAACAGCTGTTTTAGGAAGCTTTGTGAGATCTCCGACAAAATTTACTTTCAGACCGTATTTTTGAAATTTTTCAGAATTCATAGTTTCATTAAGTTTGGATATAAAAATCTTTATTATTTCCTTTATCTCACGTTTCGATCTTTTCAAGTTTTCAGTAGATAAAACATAAGCAGATACATTGGGTACTCCTGCATCCAGACACCAGTCAAGAAAATCACTGAACTTATCGGCACCTTTAGCATGTCCCATCCAAGGCTTCATTCCTCTGCTTACTGCCCATCTCCTATTACCATCCAAGACGACTGCTACATGGTTAGGTATACTGCTAATAGCTTGCATATTATCTAAAATTATCATCAATCTTTATTAACTTAACGGTTGGTTTAAAAACAAGCTTACTTTATGACTTCCATCTTTCCAGTCTTCTTAGGAACATTCAACTGTACTTTGTCTCTGAACTGTGTTATGTATCCGCCTGAAACATTTACGACATCCCCTATGGAAACAGATTTTATATCATCTTCCCAGAGGCTAAGAGATATCTGTCCACTATCATCTTCAAGTACAAATTCTGCAACTGATCGAGGTCCGTACCTTGTTTGAACATTCCTTATCTCCCCTTTACTTATTACTTTGGCTTCCAGAGCTACATTGTTCATGCCTGGTTTTATGTCTGATATCTTCACTGTAATCACTTATATTTTTAATTGAATAGTGAGCTTTATAAACTTTTCACAACTCTTTGAAATGTATCATCTAAGATGTTTGAATTATATGATTTTCATCTTTGAATGCCAGTTTTCTTTAAATTTTTCAAATCATTTGTAAATTTTCTCGATTTGTAAAGATAATCTTTTGATGAAAATTCCAATTATGCCCCATACAAAAGGCAACCAATAAGGAATACCTGCAAAATTTGACATAGAATAACTCCAAGCACCATAGTAAATAGCCACAGATTCCGATACAGTGCCTAGAATGAAACATAGAATATAAAGAACATAATATGATCTACTCTTTAAATTAATCAACATTATCATGCTAAGTATAGCTAAAATTAATGTCAAAAACAAAGGCGATTTCCAAAAAACAGGCACAAAAATCAGAGTAAGTAAAGCTATTATACCATTTGGGTGGATTTTGCTGATTTTATATTTCATAACAATAATTAATTATACTTTTATACCAATCATCTTAACGATATTTTTGCAGATGTTCTCGAACCTATAGACCAAGATACCAATCAGCATACCCACAAACGCCCCACCAAGCACATCGATAGGTGTATGATAGCCCAATGCAATCCTAGACAATCCTACAAGAAGAGCTAAAGGTATCGCCCAAAGATATGATCTGTACTTTTTCTCATAGAGGATGATTACAGTCGCAAATGCGAAGATTATTGATGCATGGCCGCTTGGAAATGAATAGCTTGTAGGACAACTTGCAAGACCTATACAAGGCCTGGCTACAGCAAAGATGATTTTCATTGCTCCAGCTGATAAAGAAGCTAGGAAAACAGAAGGCAATAGAGAATAGAATATCCAACCAACCTTTTTAACATCCTTCTTATCCAGCAATGGATGTATTACAAACAGACTTACAGCAAATCCTATCCAATATGCAATCTCGCCGAAAGAAGAAATAATAGACCAAAACGCTTCGTACATTATCTCAGATTTATATTTAACTAAAGGCAGTTATAAATTAATTATTATGTCAACTCACATTATCGAATTGAGCAAGCCTAAACTTAGAAATCCTTTGTTCATAGAAGGACTGCCTGGAATAGGAAACGTAGGAAGGATAGCCGCGGGATATCTTATAGAAGAAATGAAGGCGCAGAAATTCGCAGAACTTTACTCATCTCATTTCATGCCATTTGTCTTGCTGCAGCAGGATAGCACTACACATATATTGAAGAACGAATTCTACTGTGTCAAGGCCAAGAACAAAGACCAGAGAGATTTGATAATTTTGATTGGAGACAGCCAAAGCATAGATCCAGAAGGACATTATGAGATTGTACATGAAGTGCTTGCATACTTGAAGAAATTTGGGGTCAAGGAAATGGTCACTCTTGCAGGATTGAGCATTGGCGAGGCTTCACCGCAACCGAAAGTCATAGGAGCTTCCACCAGCCAACAGATGATCAAGAAGTATAAAAGCATTGGCATTGATTTTGAATCAGGCAACAAGATAGGTACGATAGTTGGCGCTTCAGGACTGTTCTTAGGACTGGCAAATTACTATGGAATGGAAGGATTGTGCCTGTTGGGCGAGACTGTGGGTTTCCCGATCATACCTGATCCAAGGAGTGCAGAAGCGATATTGAAGATTTTAGGCAAGATGTTGAAGACGAAGATAAATTTGAGCAAGATGGATAAGAAAATTAAGGAGATGGAAGAGTTTATAAAGAAGGTAGAAGACGTTCAGAAGAAAGCAGTGAATGAAATGATGAAATCACAGACCGGTGGCGGAGACAAAGACAAGGAAAAGCTGTCATACATAGGTTAGAAAGTGTATATTCCATCAGTTTTTTCGAAAAATCAGTGTTGAAAAACAATCTATCGAGTGCAGAAAAAGATATATAGTTTAATAGGCATTCTTTAATTGTTAATAAATGGCGAAAGTCTTATTCCTTTCCAACTTGGATCTGGCAACTGGACTTGAAAACCCAGAAGCATACAAGGGATTGGCACATGTCATGCCAAATAATCTGGATGCCATGATTGTTGAAGGTGCTCCTGCACGTTTACCTGATGCCTACCAAAGGAGAAAACAACATTACTTCCAGATCATGGTTAAAGACATATTGAAAAAGTATGGCGAAGTTGTTTTTAATAAAATAGTCAAGTCAAGAGAGACATTCGGTTATTTTGAATATGACGACGAGTCGTTGGATAAAAATAAGAGGAAAAATGATAAAAAATTCAAAAAAATGTCTGGGAAAGAAAAAATAATGGATGAACAGGCACAAGAAAAGCTTAAAGAATTGCAGGAGTTCCAAGAGAACAACAAAACAATTGATAAAAAGACCGACATGGTTGAGATAGGACGTTATGAACTACATCCTCTTATAAAGAAAGCGAAGAGTGCAAGAATACTTTATGTTGCTGGTTGGGCCGATTACTACAACGTAGAAGATGATATAGGACAAATGATGGTCGATTTAAGGTCAGATAATGCGGCTGAAACATTGCAAGCAATGGAGGAATTGGAATCAACAAGAGGCAGTGTAGTAAAAGAACAGATTAGAGCTGTTGAGAAAGAACTGTCGGCTTTAAAAAAGCGCAGGGATCAAAATAAAGGAGATGACATAGATGTTTTGGAGAACAAGCTTAGCAACTTGAGGAACAATTTAAAAGACAGGACTAGTTTTATCAACCAATTGAAGAATGAAGTGAGAAATGCCAATAAGTTCAAAATGACAAAACACTACAAGATAGGAACAGAAGAGTACATGCAAATCCTAGATAGCTCAGTAAGCGATTATTACAGGAGAATCATCCTGCCAATGTTTGATATAGGAAATTTTGATAAAGTCTATAGATATGTATCAGAAGATGTTAAGATTGGTGAGGAGCTGTTT
>DATDXT010000022.1:0-4238 GCA_035289185.1 archaeon
CATCCAATGATACAGGCAGGCTTCAAGCTTCCAAAGCCCGGCAAACTGACATCTTACTTTATAACAGATTATAGAATACTGGACGGGGACAGGATACAAGTAGATTCCGCATCTTCGGTGTCAGAAGTTGATTGGATGAGAGAAAATGGGGACATTACCGATTATATGGCAAAATTGCTCGGCGCCAATCCAAAAACTTACGTCTTGACCAATCCCGACAAGTCCTACCACGAAGGGCTGAGGGCTCTCGGCTGGGCTTTCAGGGGCCGTGGGGGGCCGGATCTGAATTCCTATTGGAACCCGTCGGACAGGGGTCCGGCTTTGGGTTCGTTGCTGGGTAGAGTCGTTGCTTGAAAAAAAATGAATCTTGAGCCGCAGCAATATCCTGAAGGGATTTATTGTTTTAGTCTCCAATCAGATAATCAAAAATTGATGGGCTTTTATATATTTTCATGTAAAAGTTCTTTTAATGTACATAGGCATCGACAGTTCTAATCAGATCAAATACACGGGTGTAGTGTATGGAAGTTTTTCTGATATAGACAAAGTCTACAATGAAATCCAAAAAATATTGAAAGTCGAGGGCGTCAATCCTCCATACCATTGGAGTAAAATATCTCGAAAAGTCAAAGATAAGACCAAGAATAAAGTAATAGAGTCGTTGAACAAGTCAAAATTAAAGTTCAACATATTTTTACACAAAAAGACCATAAACATTCCTAGAAAGGAATTTTATTATTTTAGAATACCGAGGGCTATATCTCAAAATCTAGAAAATTGGCTCAATTCTCTGAAGGGAAGCGTGGAAATAGAAGTTGACAATGACTATAACATTAAAAATCACAGCACAGAAGAATTCATCGAAAGCCTTGTGCAACAGATTGGTTTCAGATTGATAGGCAAGCCAGTAAAGGTAAGAAAAGAAGACAAGGTAAAGGCTTCAATTAAGCAAAATGATGGCGGCCTTCTTAATCTCTATGGCGTCGTAACCGATTCCAAAAGTTCCAAGGGAATACAAATAATAGACATTACTTTAGGCATTTTCATAGAAAGAGACGGCACCAACAACAAATCTTTCGATAAAAACCGCCTTTTCTTCAGAGAAATATAAAGATAAAAAGGCTCCTCTATTTTGGAGGAGTGAGCTCTAATAGCGTCCACCAAGCGACGTCCCATGGGGATCATACTTGGATGGGCTTGAACTCTAAAATAATGTTGGTGACATAAGCTTTAAAAGCTTTAGTATTTAGTTGACCATGGCTAGTTCTAAACTATATCTTTTATTAACCCCGTTCATTTTATTGTATCATTGTCAAGAAATTTATCCTTTTAATCTCAATCTTCAATTCCTGGGCAAGACTTGACAAAAGATGATGGTTTGGTCTGGGCTACACGCCTGTCCATAGCGCATTAGGTCTTTTTCAGTTTGGCCATGAAATACAGGGGCGACAGCTAGTAGCGATGAAAGCGTTTGCAGACTGCGGAACCTGAAGCTCCGGTGTAACTTTGGTGGATGGGCTACGAATAGCTCTCAACTGGGATTTCAGGAACCGTGAGAACATGTGTCGCGAAAGGCCGAATCTGAATTCCAATTGGAACCCGTCGGACAGGAAATCGAAAGACCTGATTCCGAATATGGGTTCGTTGCTGAATAACCCAGGCCCCCAGGGATTTTTATGAAAACTTACAACAAGCTATTCCAGAAAATCTGTTCAATGGACAATCTACAATTGGCTTTTAGGAAGGCGAGGAAGGGTAAGTCCGGCAAATGGTATGTGAGGGAATTCGAATCCAACATAGACAATGAATTGTTAAAACTGAAGACGGAATTGGAAACCCAGGCATACAGGCCGAAGCCTCTGAGCAGGTTCGTCATAAGGGATCCCAAGACAAGAGTAATCCACGCCTCAGCATTCAGAGACCGAGTGGTGCATCATGCACTATGCAATCTGATTGAGCCGATAATAGAAAGGACTTTCATCTACGATTCCTTCGCAAACAGGAAGAAGAAAGGAGTCCATGTCGGCTTGGAAAGATTCGACGAGTTCAAGAGAAGCGTTTCACAGAACGGAAGCCTGGTCAAAAGCGCAAAGGATGGCAACATGGTTGTAGGCTATGCGTTGAAAGCAGACATAAGGCATTATTTCCAGACTGTGGACAATGAGATACTGACAAGAATAATAAGCAAGAGGATCAAGGACGAAAAGACAATTTGGTTAATTAGAACAATATTGGCAAATCATGATTTCAAAAAGAAGGGCAAGGGAATGCCGATAGGAAATTTGACCAGCCAGTTCTTTGCAAACGTCTACTTGAATGAACTGGATTACTATGTGAAACACCGACTGGGAATAAAGTTTTACATGAGATACGTGGACGATTTCATTATCTTGGACAGGTCAAAACAAAAGCTGACAGCTTACAAGTGGCTTATAGACAATTTCATAAGGCAGAGGCTGAAGCTTGAGCTGCATCCAGACAAGACCAAGATTATGCCGTTGCATGAAGGAGTCAACCTGCTGGGTTTCAGGATATTCTACCATTACAAATTACCCAGGATAAACAATGTGAGAGGATTCGAAAGGAAGCTGGAAAAATGCCTGTCTGTAGAAATTGGGGGGGGGCGCGACGGACGAAAAGGTTAATAAAATGCTTGATGGGTGGTTCGGATATATCATGCATGGAAACACTTACAAATTAAGAAAGATGATGAGAACAATTATTATATATTAACAGAAAAAGGCAAAAAGTTAGTTAGTATACTGAGAGGTGTTTGTGAGATTGGATAAGAAACGAGTAATTATCGTTGGAGCAGCTGGGCGTGATAGGTAACTATTTGCCCGCGATTTCCACAACTTCAACGTATTCTTCAGAGACAACGCAGAGTACGAAGTTGTAGCTTTCACAGCAACGCAGATCCCTGGAATAGAGAGCAGAAGATATCCTAAGGAGCTTGCAGGGAAATTATACCCGAAAGGCATAAAAATTTATCCAGAAAAGCAACTGACAGAACTAATTGAAAAATTCAAAGTGGGCGAAGTGGTTTTCGCATATTCGGATGTAAGCCACGAATATGTCATGCACAAGGCATCCGAGGTTTTGGCTGCGGGCGCCGATTTCATATTGCTAGGACCAAATTCTACTATGCTGAAATCAAAGAAACCAGTTATAGCAATATGCGCTGTAAGGACAGGATGCGGAAAAAGTCCAACCACAAGGAAAATCGCAAGAATTTTAAAGAATGCTGGGAAGAAAGTTGCCATAATCAGACACCCCATGCCCTATGGAGATCTTAAGAAGCAAGCTGTGCAGAAATTTGCAACATTGCAAGACTTGGACAAGAATGAATGCACTGTGGAGGAGAGGGAAGACTATGAACCTCACATAAGGAACGGGTTTACTGTTTTTGCTGGAGTAGATTATGAAAAAATATTGAGGGAAGCTGAGAAGGAAGCAGATGTCATCTTGTGGGACGGTGGCAACAATGATTTTTCTTTTTTAAAAGCCGACCTTTACATAACTGTCGCAGATGCTTACAGGCCTGGACATGAGCTGACTTATCATCCAGGTGAAACGAACTTCAGACTTGCCAATGTAATACTTATAAACAAGGTAGACGACTCTAATACAGAAGGCGTGAAGATTGTAGAAAACAATGCAAGGATGTTCAACCCCAATGCTCAAGTTATAAAAGCAAGAAGCACAAACACTATGGAAAATCCAAACATCATCAAAGACAAGAAAGTCTTAGTCATAGAAGACGGTCCTACTGTAACACATGGTGGTATGAAGTTCGGTGCAGCTTATAAAGTCGCAATAAAGTTCGGAGCAGCAGAAATAATTGATCCAAGACCTTTTGCAGTTGGTCTGATAAAAGATACATTCAACAAGTATACTCATCTTAAGAATGTATTGCCTGCAGTAGGATATGGCGATCAGCAGATAAAAGATTTGCAGGAAACAATCAACAAGTCAAAATGCGACCTGGTACTCAGCGGCACACCTACCAGTCTCGAAAGAATATTGAAAATAAACAAACCTTTGCATCAAGTTTACTACGAAGTTGAAGAGATTGGCAAACCTACATTGGAAGATATAATCAAATCTTTCCTAAAATCTCAAAGATAGACTTCACAGCTAAGAATTCTGTTATCTGATTGTTTTTAATGGGTTTCAAGCAGCATACATCAAGACCGACAATCTTTCCCTCTATGGAGTTGATAAGTTTCTTGAATTCA
>DATDXT010000023.1:0-3292 GCA_035289185.1 archaeon
TGTACCAATACTGTATGAAGGCTTCTGCATCAGAGTATTTGCTCTTCTGCGCATAGAAGGTGCCTCCACTTGCCTTCTTCTTGTCAATCTTGTTGACAATCTCTTCCAACGAATCAACGTTGTCTATCTTGAATATCGAAACTAAACTCATTTAAATCACTCCTCCGTATAGTTTCTTATGTCTATACATAAATACTTAAATAGTAATGCAAGTATATAAAGTTATCGGGAGTTCATTTCCGGTGAGATTATGGAACAATGGAAACATTCAAGAGAAATGGAATACGATACAGACAACGCCAAGAAGATCTTGGAGCTGTTGAACAAGAGTTCTAGAGGAATGACCATAGTAGAGATAGCAAAGCACCTCGACCTGAACAGACATACGATAACTAAGATATGCGAGAAGATGCTAATTGAAAAAAAGATAAACTATGACGAGAAAGGACCCGCAAAGATTTTCTATTCTGTCGGTCCAAGCAAGTTCGTGGGAAAGATAATGATGAGCTACATAGACTACATGTGGATTGACGTTTTCAAGCAGCCAAAATATGTTGGCGAAGAGGAATTTGTAAGGATAAACAAGACAAAGCACGACAATTTGATAAGGTCGACCAGCAAGTTCAGGTCTGTGGGAGCCATTGCAGTGAAGAAAAGCAATCTTGTAGAATTGATAAAGATACTGAAGGAAGTAGCGAAGAAGGAACTTGGTCTTGACGTTTAAAAATTAATCCAATGTTTTCTGAAAGTTCATATCGTAATTCTTTATTTCTATGGAATCATCGAATACAGGCTTTCCGTATTCACCATCATAACCAGCCATGTACCTTACTTTGTTTTCTCTGGCTCTGATTATAGCATCTGTTGCTTTTTCACCAGCTATTCCATTCAGACTTCCCTTGTCCACATCCAGCAACACATTGAACTCGTTTCCAAATTCCTTGATAAGTCTGAAATTCATCTCTGTTATTTTTTTGGAATAAAGCCTTCCCGTTCCTATGGAGAATGAAAGCACTTCGTATAATGGCAGAAGAGTCTTGAAGTCTATCGAATCCTTGTGTCTGAAACCTTCAGGTCTGTCTGCAAGCTGTTCCACTCTGTTCAACACGCCCACTGTCAGCTTCTTCTTGCATTTAGGACATATGCCGTTCAAACTTTTTGTCTGTTTAGGTAAAAGGCATACATTGCATTTCCTGTGACCGTCAAAATGATATTTTCCATAGCTGGGCTCGACTTCTATTGTGAATAAAAATCTTTTCTTGTCCCTTTTCTTTATAGCATCCACGACACCCCAGTAGTCTGGTCTTTTCAAATCGAAAACATTTGCTTCTCTTCCCACTCTCCATGGGTTTGCACTATGGGCATCGCTGTTGGAAATTGGCGTGAACCTGTCAAGCTTGGAAAGTCTCCAGTTCATTTCAGGATTGCTTGACATCCCCGTCTCTAGCGCGAAAATATGTTTTACTTGATCTTGATAACAATCTTCCAAAGAATCGAATCCCGACTTGCTGCCCAATGCTCCAAAGAAAGGTGTCCATGCATGTGCAGGATATATGAAAATGTCTTTGCTAACATCCATGATTTTTTCTACAAGAGTAGCCGCTTCAATTTTCAAGATAGGCCTGCCATCGGATTTCAGATTTCCATACTTTCCAATAGCTTCGTTTATCTGCTCTGTAATCTCAAATGAAGGCGCATGTATCAGATGATGAACTTTTCTTGTCTTGCCACCACTTTCAAATATTGTAACTACTTCAGCCGTTGGAATAAAACTAACATTATCATAAGAATAAACACCATTCTCCTCTTCTTTCAAGCTTTCTTTCAATTCCTTCAACCATACAGGATGTGTGAAATCTCCGGTTCCAATCAGGTTCAAACCTTTCAATCCAGCTCCTTCTGCAAGTTTTTTTACATCAAGATTCTTGCTCGTAGCTCTAGCAAATCTACTATGTATGTGGAAGTCAGAAATTATTCTCATCTTTTTTCACTAGATAGCTACGGTAAAACTCAGGATACCACTTAAAACTATCATGAAGAACCACATCCAGGGCGTCCATGCAATCACTTTGCTTCCATCCAATGGAGGTATCGGCAGAAGGTTGAAGAATGCAAGATAAGCGTTTATGCTGAAAAGTGTATTGAAAAGAGAAAGTCCGGCGAAAGGCAGGAAGATAAGCGCTAAAACTATGTTGACCATCGGACCGACTGCTCCTATAACTCCAACTTCCTTTACGGTAAGCCTAGATTCTTTGAACATCCATCTTCCATGTCTGTGAGGATGAATCACAGTTGCGCCAGGCGCCACGAACTTGAACGGAAGGAACATTGTGAGCAATCCCAACAGTAATCCTTGAGGCCATATCTTAAAGTATGCATCGCATCTGTATTTTATTGCCATGAACTTGTGAGCCATCTCGTGAAGTATGAATGCTGTGACTACTACGATAAATGCCGGTATGAGACGGTCTACACTCAATGATATAGAAGGATATGCTGAAAAGGAAAATATCAGAGTAAGAACTAAAGTGGCTATAGCGATATCTCTCAGTTCCATCTTCGTGAACTGCAGTTTTTCCAGCAACGACATAGAATAATTTACGTCAGCAAAAGGCTTTATGTTTTAATAAATCTCCATCTTTACTTTGTCTTTCGGTATTTCCATCAAGTCCAATGCACCCTTAGGTTCATTAGGATTGACTCTGCTTGCAGGATTAGTCATGCCTTTCAGGAAAGGAGGTCCGCCACACAGATAGAAATAACAATCATTCAACTTTATTCCAGCTCTTGTCAAGCATTCCTTTATCATGTCGGCATCCATCCTTCTGGAATATCCTGTCCACGTGCTTTTTTCATGGTCTGTCAATCTTGTCAGAGTGTTGAAGAACCAGAAATTCTTCTTGATTATGTCTATCTCTTCTATCTCTTTTCTATAGGAAATATGCTGCCTGTTCTTGTTGCTGTAGATTAAAACATACTTTCCGTCCAACTCCTTGTCCACCATGTATCTTATCATGCACATCAACGGAGCTATGCCGCTTCCTGCCGCAAGGAAACATACGTTCTTGTTGTTCTCGTCGAAGACGAACCTGCCGAACGGTCCTTCCATGCTTACAGTGTCGCCTATTTTTACATTGTCTACAAACCATGGGCTGAAAGAACCTTCTGCTTCCTTTTCTACAAGAAGTTCTATGTAGCCCGGCCTTGTGTTTGGGTTTGCTATAGAAAACTCCCTGAAATTATGCTGCGATCTTATCTTTATCCTTTCCATTATCTCATTGGTTATCTCGCC
>DATDXT010000024.1:0-3565 GCA_035289185.1 archaeon
CACTCCGATGATGTATAAAGCGAAAATTAAAGCGACGGATATAATCAAAACTAGCAAAGTCCTACCGTTTTCCATAAATTATAATTGGTTGCAATAAATTTATAGTTCGGAGGATTCGAAAAGGTTTATATCCAATCTTCATCTGTTTCGAAGAAGTTTAGATTGAACTTGCTGTTGGCATAAGCAGACGCTATCCTGTACTCTCCAAAGATTATAAAGAGGAATCCGGCAGAAACTGCACTGTAAATAGCATATGTTGAGCTTATGATCATAGATAAATCCAGCGAACTGAAGACTATGGAGAGCCCCATGCCTACGAAAAAAAGATTTTTAGTGGGGTAGTTGAGCAGCAAGAACGATAAGCTGAACAAAGCTGTTATAAAAAAACCGCTCATTTCCACGCTCATAACAGACGTTGTCGGGCACTCCATCTGCGTATATGGTCCTATGAAATTCGCATCTATCAAAACTGCCGTAGACCCTGTGCATCCGGAAAAAATTCCTGCAATGACATGACCGAACTCATGAAGAGTAATCATTGCCAAGAACACAATAGAATTTATCAGGATTATATTTAGGATTCCCCTTACTTTCACAAACTATCTTTACATGTTTTAAGATTTATGCTTTGGATACAATATGTTCTTTAAAATTTTAGACAAAATAAAGTTTATTTTAATGCAATAGAAAATCCTTTATAGAAGGAAATGATAGACATAGAGAAGATGCACAATACGGTAAGAAACCTGTATGAAAACTGTTCGGACATAAAATTCTCTCAGGAAGAACTGGATGCAATGCTGTCGCTAATAGACAGGATAAACACGGATTATAAAAGGGGCAAGGTTTCTAGGAGCAAATTCCAGGAGGACGAGAAGAGTTTCAAAAACAAAAGCGTAGTATTGATAAAAAAGATAGATGCACTTATAGGGAAGAATGTGGAATACATCAAAGATATAGTAAATCAGATTTCAACTGAAGAGGAAGAACCCGCAGGAAAGAAAACTGCCAAAAAGAAGGAGGAAAATTAAGATGGTGATTAAAAAATTGGATCTGGACGATGTGGAAGAGATTCTTAATAATGTCTCAGAATTTTCCATAGAATTGAAAGTCTTGCAGGACCAGATAAGGATAATCGACGATAATGTTAAAAGTAACAAGAAGTTTTTATTGGATGGTACGATATCTCAATCTCTTCATGATGACATAAAGAACAATCTGGAAAGACAAAAGAAACAGCTTACTGCCAGACTGAAGGCTCCTGCCAACAATCTATTAGGATTGTGCGAAGAACTGACAAAGTTGATGGTGGACTGCAAAGTCTAATGCAACTTCTTTAGTTCCTCAAGTATTTTTCTTTTCCTGTCAGTCTCAGTTCCAGACGACTTGCTAGATTCATTGCTTTTCACGGCTGATGCTTTCTTCGAAGCTTTCCTCTTAACAGGTTCTTTCTGCTGTACAACTTGTGGTTGAAGTGCGGAAACAGTAGGCTGTGTCGATATCTTGCTGCTTATCTCAGAAACCTTCTTGCTCAAATCATCCATCGCCTTTGAAAGATCATCCTGCCTGACTTTTACAGCTGTCACATCAGCCGCGACTTTGTCCTTTTCAGCTGCGACTGCCTGCTCCAGCTTCCTCCATTCGTTTTCCAGATTCGCCTTTAGCTCGCCAAGCTTCCTTATGTTAGCTATCTTCACGCTCTCATATTCCTGCTTAGAAACTTTTCCTCTCTTGTACTGGTCTTCAAGCGAGTTCAAAAACAGCATTATGTCATCCTTGTCCCTCCTGAAATTGGTTATGTTCTCTGGCAATTTAGCATCTGCTATTGGCAAGATTTTGTTCATCTCCTCAATCTGCTTGTTCACGCCTATCATGTCCTGCTTTACATCATCCATGTCCTTCTTTGCAATGAATCCTTCAAGCTTGACATTCATTCCATCCATGTTCCTGTTGGCTTCTTTCAACGCATCGTCAAAATCTTCCTGCTTTGCCTTTATAAGAATCAGCTCTTCCAATCCCTTGTTGAGATCTATGAACATCTTCTCAGTCTTGCTTCCTATCCTCTCTATATACTTCAATGCCTCATTCACATCGTTCAGCTTCTGCTGTATGTCTTTGTTCACATTTATCAGATTCTCTATCCCGCCTATGGTCTTCAACAATTCAAACACTTTGTTTATCCTCTCACCGTAATCCTCGGACTTGGTCTGTATCTTTTCAAACTCAAGCTGCTGCCCTTCTATCTTTTCCACCAACTCTCTAATCTTCTTGGAAAATTCTTTTGGATTTATGTCTGCTAGCTCGTCTTCTATCTTTTCGACTTTTATGCTAGTCTCCTTAAGCTCCGCATCTGTCTGGAAGACTGTAGACCTGATTTCACCCACGCTTTCAGAAACGCTTCTTATCGCCTCATCTGTGACGCGTCCTCCTTCTCTGACTGTGTCGACTAAAACTTTCAGCTTCTCTATCTCTATGTCTGTCGCTCCACCACCGCCACCAGTTGTCTCTGGCTCTGGTTCTGCTGGAGCTACTTCTATTCCTGCTTGGCCTGCTGCTCTTCTCGCCAGCTTCTCTATTATTTCGGGTGTCATCACTGATGCATCTATTTCTTCCTCTTCTTCTTTCTTTTTATCTTTTTTACCTGCGTCCTTGTCCTTTACTTCGACATAATCATCATGCTTCTCTTCCTGGACTTCCATATAATCGCCTTTCTTTACCATCCTCGTCCTAGTATCCTCTGCTTTTGTCGGTTCTGGTGTTTTCTTCGGAACATCTTGTTTCTTTTGTGGCTGTGGAACTTGAACTTTCATGGCTACTGGTAGTTTAGCGACAGGTTTAGGTGGTTCTGATTTGACTTGCTTTACAACTTCTGCTACATTTTCGTCTTCTACCAATTCTGCCTTGGTTTCAGCAGGATGTTCTTGTGGTGCGATAGCTTCTTTCTTTTCTTTCTTCTTAAAAATAGAACCAAACAAGGGTTTTTTCTTGGAAACTTCTGCCTTTTCTGCGGCTTCTTCTGCATCTGCCTGAGCTATTACTTCCTTTCCCTCAGCAATATATTCGTCTGTCGGCTCCTCGTCGCTTTCAGACGGCATTCCTGGAATATTTTCCTCGCCATTTTCTTCAGCCGGCATCTCTTCCTGCTCTTCTGTTCCCTTTCCCATCTTTTCTGTTGCCCCTCCTCTCAACAATTTCAGATAGCTCTCCTTCAATTCCTTGTAATGCTTGTCAGAAATATTCGCTTTCCTATACTCAGTCTCCAGATGAGAAAGCATTTCCTTTACATCATCCGGCGATACGTCCATCTTGTCTTCTGCCAACTATCAACCACCCTTCCTCTCTATCCTCTTCTGTATGGAATCAAGGTAAGTCTCTGCCACCTTGAAAGCAGCAGTTTTTACCTTGTCCTTCACTATATTTAATTCTACTTCTATATCATAAGTATCTGTTCCCTTGGACTTCATGTCTTTTAGCTTTGTGTCTATCTCTTCCACCTTCTTGTTCAATTTGACATACTGATTTACTTCATCATCTGTCAATGCGAACGGTGAATGGAGCAGCGGTC
>DATDXT010000025.1:0-13500 GCA_035289185.1 archaeon
TTCAATGAAAGCTCGATATCGTTTTTCTTCTTGTTGGTCACAGTTCCTATAGACCTTGCAGTGCCCACGTTTATCAAAAGTATGTCATCTATCTTTAATTCTTTCAAATGTGCTGGCAAGTCCTTCAACACTCTTTCGACAAAATTTATTTCCAGTTTCAAGTTACTTTTAGCTTCTGGCAATCCATTGACTTCGCTTATCATGTTTCCGACCAAAGTGTCTGACTTGGTGACAGATGGATCCAAACTAGTCATCATCCCAAGAAGTCCTCCTGCTCCAGCCTCTTCCAGTTTCTTTCCTGCTTTGTGCAATCCTACAATCTTTGTCCTCAAAGGGATGTATTTGCCGCTGACTCTTATACCAGGTTTTATCTCCACTTCATCTCCCACTCTCATTTTTCCTTCAATCAAAGAGCCACCAAGAACCCCACCGCTCAACTTTTCTATCTCAGTACCGGGTCTGTTCACGTCGAAGCTTCTTGCAACAAGCATTTTAGGCTTGCCGTTCAGATTCCTTTTTACTGTAGGTATGTTTTTTTGTACTGCTTCCAAAAGCTTGTCTATGTTCAACTTCAGTTGCGCAGACACAGGAATTATGGGAGCATTCTCGATATGAGTCCCTTTAAGAAATTTTTTTATCTCGTTGTAGTTCTCCATTGCTTCTTCTTTGGTAACAAGATCCACCTTGCTTTGCACGACAATCACATTCTTTATTCCTGCAGTCTCCAAAGCTATCAGATGTTCCACAGTCTGCAGTTGCGGGCATCTTTCATTCGCAGCAATGATGAAAAGAGTTCCATCCATCAGACTAGTGCCAGTCAGAACAGTCGCCATCAGCGTTTCGTGTCCTGGCGAGTCGATTATGCTTATAGTCCTCTCAGGAGCAGCATCAGAAAAGCAGTAAGTGCACTTGGCAGACATTCCATACTTGCTGCAGCTTGTACACCTGTATATCGTGACGTCAGCATATCCTAGTCTTATTGTAATTCCACGTTTCAGCTCCTCAGAATGTGTAAGCGTTATCTTGCCGCTTAATGTATAGGTTAGGCTGGTCTTTCCATGGCTTACGTGACCAAGCATGCCAATGTTGCATTCGGGTATAAGTCTTTCGTCTATTTTACTCATAGTTCCACTAAAATTAACTGTCATTCTATCAAAATAAATGTCTGAAGTGCCATAGGATTATTAATGTCAGATGTACAATATTCGCTTAAAGTCAAAATACCTCTGATTATTGACCATGAAAGATATGGTTCTTTGAAACCTAGCGATTTGTATCCATTGCTAGGAGAACTAGACCGATCTAAAGTAGAGAATTCATTCCCTCCAATACACTACTCTGTAAGCAGGATGCCTCAAAATACTGCACTATTGAATATTCTTGGGCTTGAAGAGACAGGTGTTGCCAGACTTACTGCAGAACACTTTGGAGGAACTAAAGGCAATATTCACATGTATGTGAAAATAGATGTCATTTCCAGCAATGAGCATTATACAAAAGAACGTCTCTCCGGAATATTGAAAAAAGATGGCGCAGAACTTTTACCAATTGACATATCGATATCTGACATAGATATAAACGTACGCATAAAAGACTATAGTCAACTATGAAACGTTTTTTGTATTTTCTAAGACTGTGTATTCAAAGATTCAACCAATTCTTCACCCTTGGGAGTTAGCTTGTATTTTCTAAATCCTGTTCTCTCCAATGGTTCTACATAGCCTGCTCTTTTCAAATCCTTCACCATGCCATATTCGTAATCCATTCCATAATGTGAAGCGGCTGTTCCTATGCCAGTCGGATTTTTCTTGGCTCTAAGAAGCAGATCAACATAGCCATCTAAAGTTTCATCACCTAGATTAATATTAGCATACAGATTTTTCGAATACTGATCCAATTCATCCTTAAAATGTTTCTCCTTTGCAGCCATCAAATCTTTAGCTAGAATCTCTTTAGACATAATTCAAGTTACTCATCTAAGAAATAAATATCCTATTGTTTTGGAGCTTCAGCAGGCTTCTCTTCTTTCTTCTTTGACGGATGCAACTCTTCCAGACTCTTAGCACCAGCTTTCATGACTTTCAAATTCACCTGATGCGTGTCTTCAGAAATCGTGTTGCCTCTTACAGTCCTTCTCTTCCTTTCGCCTTTTATAGTAGGATGAAAACCAATGCTTTCACCGATAAGAATCCTTTTCCTTCCAATGCCTTCGACATCCGGTCTCATTGGAAATCCGTCTTTGTCGCTGCCGCCAGTTATCTTCAAAGTATAGCCGTGCAGTCCCAGATGGTCTCCGCTTATGTCTTCGCCTATCTTCTTGTTGAAAATAGTCACGACTTTGTCCTTTTCCACATCAAGCTGATGGCTCTTCTTTGTGCTTGGATCTGATATTACAAATTTGATTCCCATGTTAAACCCTTGAATTTTTAATTGAAGGTTGATGTTTATAAAGGTTTAAGACAGCTTGTAGTGCAAAACCAGATGTCCGATATCGTCTCTGAGGTAGAGTGTATCGCCAGCATTATTCCATACAGGAGATTTCATACCCCAGAAAATGTAGGTCTGATTGCTTTTTCCGATGCCAGTGTTTAGAGTAATCGTGCTTTTTGGACTAAGATTTATCTTGAAAGTGTATGTGTGCCTAGCTTCATCTTTTACAGTCCACCCAGACATGTTCAAAACATAGCTGCAGACATTCTCCAGAGTAAAATGTTCGCCGTTTGGATTCTTGTTGATTTCCTTGTAAACAAAATCTGTCAATTTTACACATGAAAAGTACTTGGATTGCTTCCATAAACCAATGCCATTTTCAATTGCCTGATTTTCTGCACCAGCCAGCAATTTACTATATTTTTCTTTAGGGTTGACAATGTAAAGCGTAGCATATCCGTTCTTAAGCATCTGCTCATTGATGAAAATGTTTCCTATGAAAACATATCTCAAAAGCCTTCCATATCGGTCGTTGTTATCGATGTCTTTTACAAGGTCTACAGACTTGTTCTCCACCAATTCTTTCAATGCATCGCTCGCTTCCTCGAAATAAAACTGTCCATGCTCTGGAGTGTTGATGCCAAGAAGCCTAACCTTGTTCCCGTTTACAAGCTCTAACGTATCGCCGTCTATCACCCTTGATACCACAGACGTTTGAAAATTATCGTTTATAGTTCTAGTGATCATTGAGGTCTGAACATTGTAGTTTGTAGTTTTGAAATAAGCCAGGGAAGAAACTGTTATCAGGATTATAATGAAAATTACAGTCTTATGTTTCCTATCCATACACTAAGTAAAACAATTAAATTATTAATCTCTAAAGAATACGATATGGGCGTAGAAGAAATGAACAGAATAAAAGATGCTTTTACTGCATTGAACATGCATCCTGTATATTCTGAACACGAACCTGTAGTGACCAGTGAAGATGCTTCTCGGATAAGAGGAGTCGAGCTGAAATCTGGAATAAAAGCACTGCTGTTTACAAATGGTAAGGATGATTGGATTGTTGTAAATATACCAGCAGACAAGAAAGTAGATGTGAAGAAGGTTGCAAATAATCTTGGATGGTCAAAAAACAGCATAAGGATGGGTACAGAAGAAGAAGTTATTGAAAAGACAGGTTGCCAGATAGGAGCAGTGCCGCCATTTGGACATAAAGATAGAATACATCTTTTGATTGATGTAGATGTTTACGACAACAAAGAGAGTAATTTCAACATAGGACTCAGGACAAATTCTGTAAACATACCTACTGTAGAGATGAAAATATTGTTTCAAAAGCTGAAATCTGTGGAAGGAGATTTTATTAAACAATAAAAGTCAATTGATTATTATGGCTGATGATTTTGTAGTAACTCCCTGGGAAGTAAAGGGAAACATAGACTATGGAAAACTTATAAAAGAATTTGGAACTAAGCCCATAGACGAAGAATTGTTAAATAGAATAAAGAAACATACTAAGGAGCTTCATCATTTCCTCAGGAGAGGTATTTTCTTTTCTCACAGGGATCTGGATTGGATATTGAACGAATATGAGAAAGGCAACAAGTTCTTCCTTTACACAGGCAGAGCAACGTCCGGTCCCGACCATCTGGGACATCTGGTGCCATGGATGTTTACGAAATGGCTCCAAGACAAGTTTGATGTAGAATTGTGGTTCCAGTTTCCGGATGAGGAAAAGACGTTTTTCAAAGAAAATCTTACACTAGAAGACACGATGAAATGGACAAAAGACAACATGCTTGATATCATAGCTTTGGGATTCGATCCAAAGAAGACCCATTTCCTAGTCGATACTCTCCATGCAAATCTTATGTACAAAGAAGCATGCAAAGTCGCGAAGAAAATTAATTTTTCCACCACGAAGGCAGTTTTTGGCTTTGGAAATGAAACGAACATAGGAGCTATTTTCTATACAGCGATGCAAGCAGTCCCAGCTTTCCTGCCATCTGTCCTGAAAGGCAAGAACATACCATGTCTCATTCCTTACGCAATCGACCAGGATGCTCACTTCAGGGTTGCAAGAGACGTCCTGCCAAAACTCGGCTACTACAAGCCTGCCGCCATCCACAGTATATTCCTTCCAGGATTAGGAGGCATGTCCGATCAAGGCAAAATGTCTTCTTCAGAAGAGCAGACAGCTGTCTTTACCACAGACAGTCCAGAAAAAGTGAAGAACAAGATAAACAAATATGCTTTTTCTGGAGGTCAAGCCACAATCAAAGAGCATAAAGAAAAAGGAGGCAATCCAGATGTAGATGTCTCTTATCAGTGGTTGAGATTCTTCGAGGAAGATGATAAAAAGCTGAAGGAAATACATCAAGATTACAAGTCAGGCAAGATGCTGACAGGCGAGTTGAAACAGATTTTGATAGACAAGCTAAATGTATTTTTGAAGGAACATCAGAAAAGAAGAGAGAATGCCAAAAGTCAGATAGACAAGTTTTTGTTTAAAGGAAAATAGTGTATCTGATGACTCTTAAGGGCTTGATTTATGAATTTCCATCAATCTACGATTTTATATTAAACATATTACACGGGAAACATCTCTCTGAAAGATATGAATTTATAGCAAATGAGATAGGCAAGAATAAAAAAGTCTTGGAGGTCGGATGCGGTACATGTATGTTATCATCATTTTTGCACAAATCAAACAAATATTTTGGAATAGATGATAATGACAAATCTCTGAATTATGCATCCAAGAAAAGAGGTGTTAAAAATCTTATAAAATCCAACATTTTCAACTTTTCTAAATATCCTAAGGTAGATGTTATAGTTGCATGTGACGTATTGCATCATATTTATCCAAAACACGAATATTTTCTCAATAAGCTTATGACAAAATCGAAAAAAGTCATAGTTTGCGAACCGTTTGGTGGTGGTATAGGTGGCCTTTTTGACAGTGACGGTATAAATAAAAATGATTCTGATAATGGTCCTATAGGATGGGGTAAAAGATTCAGTGAAAAACAAAATGTAGTAGACTTTTTAAAGACTTTCAATTCTCAAAAAATCAAGCTTACAAAGCACAACATAATAGCTGTTTTAGGGAAAATATAGTCAAATCAATTCAGACATTTCCAGATATTGTCCAGCACCCATGGAAAGTCCATATTCTGAAGAATGAAAGAAGGTTTTATAAGGCTTGCCTAATTTGTCTACGACTTCCACTATATTCTTGAATTTCATAATCAGTTTGTCCATCCTATCTTTGTGTACAGAAATGTCTATGCCGTTTTTCTTCAACCCGTTTAAATACATCAAGCCCATATGCAACCAGATGGAGCTGTGATAGTTTACATTTATTAAAAATGATGATAGTAATTTCTTGTGATAGTATTGATTGGTGACTTTTATGAGTATGTTTTTGGTTATTTTGCTAGACTCCAGTCTTTCGATTATAGCATGTCTTATGTTTTTGTTGAAAAGATTAAAGTATAATGCGATTACGCAAGCATCGACACCCATTTTCTCAGTTCCAGAATAGTCAGTGAAATAATTTTCTCTCCATCTGGAGTTTAAGATGTTCTTTTCTAAAGATGATGAATCTATTTTGGACTTCAAACCAAGTTTCTCAATATGTTTTAGCATATTCAAAGCGCATATGTTGGTGTATGTAGAAGATGGTCTTATTAAAGTATCCATCCAATCGCCTCTTATAGAAGTGCTGATCAGGCCGTTTTTGAAATGCGTTGATTCATAGCTGTCTATCAACCACTGCAGTTCTTTTCTATTCCCTGATAGCAGTTTTTCATCTTTAGTCCAGTCAAAATATTCTTTTATTGCATGTATCAGCCATGGAAGGTTGTCTGCTCTGTAAAATGGCATATCAAATCCGCGTTTAGCAGTGAAACAATTGGTAACATGTCTTCTTTTGTAGGATTCTTTTATCATGTAATCAATCATTTTCCTCACATAGGAAGGAGACAATACTTTTTTTGACCCAGCTAAAGCTTTTGCAAAATCTGATACCCACATGAAACGAAAATGTCCTGTACCAGCATAAAATACATTTTTTGCATTTGCCTTTATTACCTGTGTTGCAATCTCAGTAGGATTTTCCCCTGAAAGTTTTGGTATGCCTCTTAAATTAACACGAACAGAATCTAAGAAATCCATGAATAACGAATGTAATGTTTCTTTTCCAAAATCATAATTGCCTATTTTCATCTAAATCACTATGCTTTTCCTATGTTATTATAACTGATTTTATGCAATTTAATGGTTGTGTGATTGTCGGATGAATAGTGTGAAATACAGTATAATAATCTGTACTAAGAATGAAGAAGAATCTATTGCTAAAGTTATCTGTTCCGTGCCCCAAAACATAAGAAGACACGGAGAAATTATAGTTGTCGACTCTTCAAAAGACTATACTCCTGTAATAGCTGAAAGATTGGGGGCTAAGGTAATAAAAGAAAAAGGAAAAGGCAAGGGAAGGGCAATGCATACAGGTGTGGAAAACAGTAAAGGCGAAATTTTGATATTTTTAGATGGTGATGGCACCGACCCTCCACAATTCATACCAAAATTATTAAAAGCATTGGAAAATTCCAGTCTTGTACTTGGTTCTAGAAATTTGAAAAATTTCAATCAGGATGATATGAATATGAGAAGAATATTTTCACTTTATACTCCTCCAGTGAGACAAATATTCAATCTCGTAGGATTCAAAGTGAAAGGCGATCCATTGGCAGGATTCAGAGCTATGAGGAGAGAAGACTGGGATAGATTGAACCTCAAGAGCAATGACTTTACAATAGAGGCTGAGATGAACATCAATTCATTCAAAATGAACTTCAAAGTAAAGGAAGTGCCGATACCTCATCTTAAGAGAGGAGGCGGACTCATGAAAAGTAAACTTGTAACAGATCCAAAAATGTGGATGAAAATCCTAAGATTTGTCCTGAAACATGTCAGGGACGAAAAGGTGAAACGTACGCTTAAGAATTTCAAGATAAAATATCTCCCGATGTATTAAATACAATAAATTAAACTAACTTCTAATTAAGATTATATGGCTAGGTATGTTTTGACCAGGGAAGGAGAACATTATCTTAAGACGGGTCTTCCTGAGAAGAACCTTGTAGATGTGTTGAAAGCAGGGCCTCTTACGCTAAAAGAAGCGGAGAGAAGAGTAGAGCATTTCAATGTAGCATTATTGTGGGCCAAGAAGAAAGGATGGGTCGATCTCAAATTCGATAATCTTGTCTTGATCAGGCCACCACATTCCGTGATGGAGCAGGACGCTTTGAGGAAAGTCGAAAGCGGCGAAGAATTGGCACCTGAGATCTTGGATAATCTATTACAAAGGAAGCTTATAGAGAAAGTGATTTCTGAACTGGAAGAAGTCAAGAAAATGGCAGGCAAAGAAGTATTACATCTTACTAAAGATCTCATTAAGACAGGCGTGTGGCAGCAAGTCAGGTTCAAGCATTACGATGTAACCATTCCTGGTAAAAGAGTTCATGTTGGCAAGACTTATCCGTACAAGGCTGTGATAGATGATGTACGTGAAAAGTTGATAGGATTGGGATTTGTAGAAGAGAAATCTCCTTATGTAGAATTGAATTTTTGGAATGCTGACGCACTGTTCATGCCAAGCGACCATCCTGCAAGAGGCATACATGACATTTATTCTATAAAGAAACCCAAACACGGCAAAGTGTTGGATAAAAATCTATGGAACCGTGTAAAAGCTACCCATGAAAACGGATGGAAGACTGGAAGTAAAGGTTGGGGATTTTGGGATGCAGAACTTGCAAAGACTTTGATTTTGAGAAGTCAGACAACCGCACTATCTGCCAGAATTTTAAGCAAATTGAAGAAAGAAGATGTTCCGTACAAGATGTTCATCATAGACAAAGTATTCAGACCAGATGTACTGGACGCAAAACACTTGGTGGAATTCGATCAGTGTGAAGGCATAGTAGTGGATGAAGGATTATCTTTCAAGCATTTACTGGGATACATGAAAGAGATAGCTATAATGCTTGGAGCAGAGAACATAAAGTTCAAACCATCTTATTTTCCTTTCACAGAACCTAGTGTCGAAGCATATGTAAAATTCCCTAAGCTTGGTTGGATGGAGATAGGAGGTGCAGGAATTTTCAGGCCAGAAGTTACTAAGCCTCTTGGGGTTGATGTGCCTGTCTTGGCGTGGGGTATTGGCATAGGAAGATTGGCGATGATGAAACTTGGTGTGAGCGATATAAGATATCTGTATTCGGATAATCTCGGGTGGCTGAGAAACAAGGAGGTAATCAGGTGATTTCATGCCGACGGTGACTTATGACAAGCAGGATTTGTTGAACTTAGTTGGAAGGAAACTTTCAGACGAGAAATTAGAGGAAATTATAAATTCGATAAAGCCGAACGTGGAAAAGATTACAAAGAATGATATTGTCGTCGAGCATACAGCAGACAGGCCGGATTTGTTTGGGATAGAGGGTTTAGCAAGAGCTATCAAAGAATATTTGGGAATCAAAACGAAGAAATTTTCAATAAAGAAATCCAATGTCAAAGTCAAATGCTCAAAGATCGATTACAGGCCGTACATAGCATGCGCTGTTGTCAGGAATGTGAAATTAAACGATTATTTCATAAAGAGCCTGATGAACATACAAGAAGTCTTACATGAGACATTTGGCAAGAAGAGAAAGAAAGTAGCTATAGGGATACATGATTTTGACAAGATTGGTCATTCTATAAAGTATGTCGGCATGAAGCCTGAGACTAAGATAGTTCCGCTTGGATCTAGGAAGGAAATGAGCTTGAAGGAAGTCTTGGAAAAGAATCCTAAAGGCAAAGAGTATGGTCATCTTGTAAGTTCGCACAAATTGTGGCCTATATATATTGATTCAAAGGGAGTCTTCAGTTTTCCACCAATCATAAATTCTGACAGGACAAAGGTAACTGACAAGACAAAGAATCTTTTCGTCGAGCTTACAGGAACAGATAAGAAAGCCGTACTGCAGACACTGAACATAATTGTTTCAAATTTAGCTGAAAGGAATTGCAAGATAGAGACAGTACAAGTTTCTTATGATGGAAAGAAAGAAATCACACCAGTCGTTAAAGAAGAGACAATGGATGTTTCTTTGGAAGATGCAAACAAGCTTCTTGGAATAAGTTTGAATGAGAAGAAAATAGTTGAACTATTGGGTAAGATGGGATATGATGCTAAAGCTGGTAAAAACAAAATTACTGTCAATGTTCCTTTCTACAGGTCCGACATCCTGCATCCAGTCGACATCATCGAAGACATAGCTATCGCTTACGGTTACAATAATTTTGAACCAGAATTGCCTAAGGTCGCTACTATAGGCAAAGCGCATGAGACAGAAAAACTTTCTTCAAGGATAAGGAATCTTATAACAGGTCTTGGTTTCCAGGAGATTTCAAGATATGTTCTTACAAACACGGAAAAACAATTCGAAAAGATGAGAAACAAGAAAGAAGATGTCATAGAGCTGGAGAATCCCGTATCCAAAGAATATTCCTGCATGAGAAAATATCTGCTACCAGGCTTTATGGAATTCATTTTCTCAAACATGCATCATGATTATCCGCAGAAGATTTTCGAGATAGGAGACGTAGTAAGGTTAGATAGTAAAAGTGAAGTTGGTGCAAGGAACGAGAGAAAATTATGCTGTTCAATATCTGATACAAAGGTAAGTTATGAAGACATATCTTCAGTTCTGGATTCTTTCATGAAGACTTTTGGTATTTCTTATATGTTGAAAGCAGTCGATCATCCAAGCTTCATCGAGGGCAGGTCGGCAGAAATATTGGTAAATGGAAAAGAGGTTGGAATAGTAGGTGAAATTAATCCTCATGTCTTGACTAATTGGAAAATAGAGATGCCAGTAGCTGCTTTTGAAATTTCTGTAGATGAGTTTTAACTAACGCAAATATTTTTCAAGCACTTTTTGTATAGCTTCCTTTTCGTGAGAATTATATTCCTGTACAAACTCTTCGCCAACATCGTCTGAATAGGATGCAGTTCTTCTAAAGCTGCCGCATAAACAGCTAACTATAAACAGATCCTTTTCGTTTTTTCCATCTGACTCTGTAGGCCCGTTAAAATTATCAACATAGCCATGTCTTGCGGCCTCCTGAAATATCTTTATAGCTAATGTGCGATATTTTCTTGCATTCCCTGAACCATATTCTTTACCGTCCGCTTTAGCAAGATTTATAGCAGTATTATCAAAACTACCTGTAGCATTTTCAATCACAGGTTCGTACAAAAATTCTTTCAATGCTCGTCCTCTAATCATCAAATTCACTATCAAACTATTGAAAAATAATCTTTAAATATCCTACAATCAGCAGTTTATTCTTCCATTCCACCCATACCACCAGGCATTCCACCAGGAGGCATACCGCCACCACCGCCTAACTTGCTAGCAGAAATAACATCGTCTATTCTTAATATCATTTCTGCGGCTTCAGCAGCTGACTTAACGGCTTGAGTCTTAATCTTCAAAGGATCAATGACGTTCATGCCATAAGCATCAACGACCTTTCCGTTGAAAACATCCACACCGAAATTCACACCGTTTGCATTCTCATGTCTTGCCCTCAATTCTACAAGTATGTCTATAGGATCAAGACCTGCATTCTCAGCCAAACTTCTTGGCACGACTTCCATAGCATCCGCGAAAGCTCTGATAGCCAACTGTTCACGACCAGAATACTTCTCTGAAAGCTTTCTCAATCTCTTTGCGACTTCAGCTTCTGGAGCACCAGCACCTGCAACAATCTTTCCCACTTCGACTGCGCTTGCGACTGCGCCAACTGCATCCTCTATGCTTCTGTCGACTTCATCGACTACATGTTCAGTGCTTCCTCTTACCAAAATAGTCACAGCCTTAGGATCTTTACATCCTTCGATAAACGTCATGGCTTCTCCGCCAACCTTCTTCTCTTCTACAGTTTTGGCATATCCCAAATCTTTTGCATTCAAGTCGTCAAGATTGGAAACGACTCTTCCGCCAGCAGCCTTGGCTACAGCTTCCACGTCAGACTTCTTTACTCTCCTGCAGACAAGAATTCCTTTCTTTGCCAAATAATGCTGAGCCGTGTCATCAATTCCCTTCTGGCATAACAAAACATTTGCACCGCTCTTTATGACTTTTTCAGTCATGTCCTTAATCATCTTCTGTTCCTGTTCTATGAAAGCCTGTATCTGATCTGGCGAAGTTATCCTTATTTCAGCATCAGTTTCTGTTTCCTTCACTTCCAAAGCAACATCCAAAAGTGCTATCTTAGCATTTTCAATCCTCTTAGGCATCGAAGGATGAACTACTTCCTTGTCTATGACTATTCCTTTTATCAATTGCGTGTCTTCAGCGCTTCCACCGTGCTTCTTCTCCCTCTTTATGTTGTCGTCATCAACAACTATCTTGCCGTCTTTCTTCTCTGCTACTGTCCTTATAGCATCTACCACCAAAGCAGCAAGCTTAGGAGAGCCTTTCTCTACTGATTTTCCGGATAATGAAGTAATTGCTATCTTTCTCAATGTCTCTACATCATCTATTGAAACAGATTTTGATATCTGTTCCAGATTCTTCAAAGCCTCTTCCATAGCAATCTTATAACCTCTTGCTATTACAGTAGGATGAATGTTCTGTTCAAGCAATTCTTCAGCTTTCTTTAAAAGTTCACCGGCTAAAATAACTGATGTAGTCGTTCCATCGCCGACTTCCTCGTTCTGTGTCTTTGCGACTTCGACCATCATCTTAGCTGCGGGATGTTCTATCTCCATCTCTTCCAAAATAGTCACGCCATCATTCGTAATCACAATGTCTCCTATAGAATCAACGAGCATCTTGTCCATTCCTCTAGGTCCAAGAACGCTTCTTATCGTGTCAGCTACTGCTCTAGCAGCTGCAATGTTGTTCCTCTGGGCATCCTTACCCATGGTCCTTAGAGTTCCTTCTGGCAAGATAAGAACAGACTGTCCACCTATATTTCCCATTACTGCTTGATTCATAATTATTCTACCTTTATTTAATAATATGTGGCAAGTTTATAAACCTTTCGGTCGGGCATTTATTTATACATTTCAAGATCCTTATCAGAAAACCTCGGCCCATTGAATTCTACAGGCAGCGTCATTTTTATGATTTTTGACAAGTATAGATATCTGTTTATCTCATTGTACCTTTTTTTCATGTCAATGTTGAAGATAAATTTGCCCCAAATATATGGACTCCTCTCTTTTCTTGGCACGTAGTGTATTTCTGCTTCAAAGAAATTTTTGCTGTCTGATATGTACGCTTTTCCTATCCTTTTTATCTCTATCTTGCCTTCAGAATCTGAAGTTTCTACAATATATTCAAAAATAGGTTTAGAATGAATGACATTTGATATATTCCCCATTAGATTTTCTATCAACCTGTTGCTTTTTCTTGCATTCATTTCCCAAGATGCCTCATCCCTTTTGTAATAGTAGACAAGCTGTCCGTTCATAATTTAGAATAAGAAACTAAATTTTATAAACTCATTCGCCGACGAACTTCCTTATCAAAGGATGCGCATTCTCCAGATTCTCGTTCTCCAGCTGCTTGTACATGTTGTATATTATCATCACTGTAAGAAGTATTCCTGTCCCAGTTCCTAAAGCTCCTGTCAAGTCTGCTAGCGAAGCCAGCAATCCTACAGAAAACCCGCCCATGACAGTCAAGTAAGGTATGTATTTGTTCAATACAGATTCCATTATCTGCGGATGTTTCCTATAACCAGGTATCTGCATGCCTGTGCTTTCTATCTGTTCTGCCACAGATTTTGAATCCATGCCTGCAGTATTGACCCAGAAGATGGCAAAAACAGTAGATGCTATAGTGAGAAAGGCGACATAAGTCAATATTCTTAATACTTCTTGCGGATTGAAAAATCCTGGCTCAAAAGCTCCGGCCAGGATGTTCCTTGGCACAGAAAGATAAAAGATAAGCCCGCTGACAGGATTTTTTTGTTCATCATAACAGCCAAAGAATC
>DATDXT010000026.1:0-16497 GCA_035289185.1 archaeon
TGAATAGTCTTTTGAGCTTGGACTTCGTACCAGGTTTATACATGTCCAACTGTTTAATCATTTCCAAACGTTCATTATAGTGTAAATTTTTGATAAGACTTTCCAGTTCTTGCAAAGCTTGTTTATCTCCCACGAAAATAATTTGCTATAATATACATAAATTTCCTAAATTTCAGAACAATGTTCAAAAATTAAGATAATTCATCTTATTTTCAACGTCTTTCTAAGTCTAACCAATTCTCTTGAAGCAATCTCATCCTGCCAGTCTTCATAATTCGATATTTTTCTCAAATGTTCAATCAATTCAACGCTTTTCTTAATATGCTCTTCGATTTCACCATCTTCATACAATTCTCCAGTAAACAATCTGCTTTGTCTTGAAGACCAATTCCCTGGCTGATCACTGCCTGGCACAAAGCTTGGCAAATATCTTTTTAATGTATTTCTGTCGACTATGCTGCCTAACTTTTTAATCTCTCCGGTTTTCTGGTAATGGCTCTCATCCACACCATACAAAGTCATGTCATAATTGTTGCTGGCCAGTTCTGTTATGTTTCCGATTGCAAATGCATGAAGTTTAATGTTATGTCTCCTAGCAATTGCATCCAAAAGTTTTATTCCAGGAGCAGCCATGAATCCATATAGTACAACATCTGTTATTTTCGACCCCATTTTACTGCTCTCCATCACAGCCTCTTCTATAGATAATTTTCCAGACATGCCTGTAGCTTCTGTGTCCGGCTTTATCAAAACAATGTCTTTATTTTTAGGCATCTGCGAAAAATCCTTGTAAACCAGTTTCAATTCTCTAGCCGTGTGGTTTCTATAGGACTGTTCTACATACTTCGGCCTTACATAAACCATTGGAACATCATTCTCAATCATGTGCTTTGTCTGGTATTCTATCAACCTGTATCTAATCGATATTGCTCTATGAAGATTGTATCCAGGTCCTGCTCTGAGCACATGTTCTATTACTACATTGTTATAATCTATGTTAAGAATTTCCCTTAATGTCCTTTCTGTCTCAAGAGCAGCGTGCAACGTCAAATAATCTAATCTATCTCCAATTATATGAGGATGGCACGCTATCTTCATGCCTTGTTCAGTGTCTATTATGTAAAGGTTTTTTGTCAGATCTTCTCTATCTACTTTAAAAATTCTAGTAGAATCGTACAATCCTGTAAAAGGAACAGGCTTGGTAGACTTTACATCAATCTTGTTGTCTTTTATTATCTTGGCCAAACTTTCAGCGTCCATTTAAATTGGATTGTCTGTTAAGATATTTATCTTTAAAATAAAGACTTAGAGGAGAGTAGGCTTTACAAATTAAAAAAGGGAATACTCCCGTGGGTGGTTTAAACCTTCTCCCCTCATTTCAATGCATCAATCGGTTTGATGAAGCCGTAGACCACATTTCCTTTGATCATGTTCACCCTGACCTTCTTCAGTCCGCGATCCATCATCACCGTTGCTACTACTGTGCCCAATTCTTCCATAAGCTAAATCCCACTCCTTAGAGCTTTGTTGTTCTGGTAGAATGTCAGCTTTTCCATGTTAGGCGCTTTCAATCTACCAAATTCTATCACTGACTGTTCAAGCCAGCTCAAATTGCAATGTTTGCAGAACAATCTCTTGTCTCCAAAAGCGTCCAAAAATCTGAACGTGTTCAATGATTTGCATCTTAAGCATTTCATATCGATCCTCTCTAAACAGAATATGGTAAGTAGTACATAGGTGGTTTTGGGGTGTTCATTTCCGGTGAGTTTACGTATAACAACGGAGGAAAAATATGGCTTTAAAAGGCTAAAAAAGGCAAAATTCCGTTTAATCCAGCATCTTTACGTATTTTATCGGAGCTTTCTCATCCGATGTAAGCTGCAATATTTCTGCTAGAGGGAAGTATGTTTCAACTTTGCCATTAATGATTTTTCCATCATTCCTCAAGTAATCTTTGATGAGCCTGTGAGGATCAGATGTTTCAATCTCAAGCCTCCACGTCCCATATTCTCTGGGATTCTTAGGCAATTCTTTTGATTGAAGAAATGAGACAATCTTAGGATCCAATTTCCTTGCATCATATCTGAAATCCATAATCTATAATTGAAACATACTGTTTAAATATTTAACTGAGAGCTGCAATAATTTCAATTATGAGCTGGTTTCCATACCCATACTATCCAAACATACCAAACTCACCTGGATACCAGCCTCTTCTGGATGACATATTATGGGAAAAGATATTGAATGATAATCCTAAAATAAGAAACAGAAAAGACGTCTTGGATTATTATGTCGATGTGCAAGATAAAAAATTCATAGTGATAGTTGCAAGAAAAATTCCTTATCTGAAGAAATTATTTCCAGATACAGTTGAAGATGATCAGGGAGTCAAATACAAAATAGAATTCGACGACTACAGATAATCACTTGCTGCCGAAAGGCGTTATTTTTACTTTAATGCCATCAAGCGTGCTCAACATTATTTTCTGCCCTTCGTTGGTCGTAGTTATCAGATGAACAGGCTTTCCCCATACAGGATACAGTGCATCCATCATAGTTTTATAGGTGTCCTTCAAGTCCAGAGTCAGCTCTTCCTGAAGTATGTCAAGTTTATCATATCTGCTGAAGTCTTGCACTAGCATAAGATGTCCAAGCCCATCATAATCTCCTCCATTCTTCGGTATGAATATCCTTGGCAAGCCGTTGTTAAACTTGTTGAACAGCAATGCATTTTTCACGTCTTTATACATCTTACTCACTATCATGTAAGTGTCTTCTTCTTTTTCGCCTTCATCAGGTTTGTCGCCTTGATAGACCAGCAGATGAGAAGCTTTGTGCTTGAAGAAATCCTCTGTAAAATAATTGTCTATGAAGCTATAATCGTCATCCACTTTAGTTATCTCAATGACTTTCTCCCAACCTTTGTTTATCTTTTTGTCGAACTCTTTCCTAGCTTCCACGTCCGTAAGGTTCTCCCAATCAAGGCCATACATGCCCTTGTCCCATCTATCTATGACATCCAAGAACAAGTTCATGCCTAGCCAATATGGGTTGGCACCAATCATTCTTACTTCCTTCGGCTGTGAAGCTATGCCATAGGTCATTTTCAGCCAATCAAACACTTCTCCTATCGGAATGTTTGCATCCAACGCATATCTCAGATTTATCAGAGCAGAAAATCCTTCATGGACGATATTGATAAGACCACCAGCATAACTCCTTTTTTTTATGTTGTACATTATTTCCATGATTTCCCTTTCCCATTCCGTGACTTTGGTAGAATTATTGATGATGAACTTGAAAACATCATAATCTCTCTTTTCTGGAAGAGGTTTCTTATCGCCTCTTTCTGTCAATTCTTTTTTCAATTCTCTGGACTTTTCAGCGGGTGTCTCAAGCATTTTCTCCCATACATTTTCCTCTTCCTCATACGGCTTGACTTCTTCCATATGATACCAATCCACCAAAGTAAATAATGATTCAGAAATATCCATGATTCTTTCCACCCCGTCTTCACCAACCTGTTGCTCTAGCTCTTCCAGCCTCTTCTTCGCATAAGCCAGATACCCCTGTGGATAATCCGGCCTGAACTTCCTTTCAATAGGATTCACTTCAAACATATGGGCATGTCCATAGACATGTGCTATCACCAGCCTCTTAGCATAATCCTGGGACGCATCGTATACATAAGCATCAACAGGATGATATCCTAAATCTTTTTTTGTGTCCTCGCTTGGAACTACAATCTCATAAAGCTGCCCAAGTCCCAATTCATGTTGTTGCTTTGATATCCAGTATTGTTCTCCCAGACTCCAGTGTTGAGGAGAGACGTTCCATCCGCCAGTCGCGCTTATAGAATAAAGGTCTTCTGCACCAATTATGTGGAAGTTTATATCTGGCAATTCCAGCTTGTATTTTTCTATGCAAAAACTAGCTATGTCTCTAGCCATCTTAGTCCACTCATCATCAACCAGTATTCCTCTCATCACGTTTATCGTAGGATTCTGCACCATTTCATCCACCTCTCTTGCCAAAGAATGTTTTAAGAGCGTCCCATGTTTGCTCCTGCTTTTGCATTCTATATAATCTGACACTTCCATCGTTTATTTTATCCGAAAACCTTTCCTTCAACTTATTGTAATATTCGCTCTTCCAATCTCCAAAAGAAGTTTCCAAGTAGCAGAATCTTGTAACATGTGGCAATAGTCTCTCAATGCTATCCAATGCCGCATCCGTGTCCCAATTGCCGCCATCACTGTATTGCACAATATAGATGTCGGTCTCCTCAGGATTGATATTCCTCTTCACCTGAGTGTTTCTTGGATAGTCGTTTCCCTTTATCATATCATGTACTATTTCATAGGCAGGAGTGAAGCTAGTTCCACCATTAGGCATTAACTTGTAATATCCTTCTTCAGTCTCTTCCCATGCCCAATCATTATGTGGCACATATGCTACATCGACTTGGGAATCCTTGTATGCATCTTTCAACCATATGTCTGTGAGTTTTGACACAGTCCATGATGCTTCTAAGTCTTCCTTGGTTATAGATCCTGACAAATCCCTGAAATTTATCAATATGGCATCCTTTTCCTCCTTCCAGATTATTTTAGAAGTTTTGTATCTCAGATCATCGTCATCAATCTTTATTTTCAATTTCTGCCCCTTTTCAAATTCTATATCAGTCAAATCTTTTCTAATCCTACTAAGTCTTGATTCCAACACATCCTTCTCATCTTTAAGGGTTTCCAAATCCTTTTGAGAATAATTCTCTGATACTATCTTTATATCGACATCTTCTATATTTTTCATCAATTCGTTCTCCAATCTTTTATACATCTTGGTCTGAACAATATGCCTTTCCATCATCGCGTCTATAGTCTCATCCAAATCAAACAGAGAGTCGGGTCCCCTTGGAGAATATGCAGGATAAATCGTCCTTTCTTTCTTTTTACGTTTGCCAGGTTTTATCATTTCCAATTCCAGTTCATCTTTTAGATAATTTATCAAGTCTTTCATCGCCATTTCTTCGTATATGGCATCCCCCTCTCCTTTTCCTCCTTCATGGCTTTCATCTTCATCGTCTCCATGTCCAGGATACAATGGATCACCTTCCTCGCCAGGTCCCGATGCTACACCAGGTGCCCAAGGTCCATATTCTATGTGCGGTATGTGTATGATAGGTATCGTTACTATTATCGGTTGTCCTCTTTTCAATCCACCAAGCTGATAGTATTTGACCTCTCCTATCGCCTTCTTCTTGGCATCTTGTATTCTCTTTCTGTATTTTTTCTTTGACGAGCCTACAGGATCAATTATCATTAGTATATGCCTCCTGCTCCAACGAATATGATTGAATCTGCACATTCATCGCAATGTCCCAAGCTATCTTTCAAGACATTTTTCAACTTTTCATACTTTTCCTTGTCTTCTTTATTGATTTCACCCCTGTCTGTTATTCTTTCCCAAGGCAGATATTTTTTCATGTTGTCATCTAAATTTATTATATCAGGACGGAATGTCACCAATTCTAGAAAATCGGGGAATCTTCCCTTTTCCACTTTGTATGTTTCTATTGCGCCGTTGAAATTTTCAAAGCTTGTATCGTATGCGTTCAATTTCTTTGATATGTTTTCAAGTTCTTTATCGATAGACACTTTGCCAATACCAATAACATCGATTTCCGTTTCAAATTCAATTTTTTTATCCAGCAAGCTTTTGTAATAGGAAAATAACTCTTCGATCTTCTTAATGCCACCATCGATTTCATAAGCAGTTGCCAAATAGCTCACAGATAATCTAGCAAATGCAATGTTTGTGGCCAATTTCAAAGCAGTGTTCAATGAATATGAATATTTGGTATTTTCAAAATCCTCATCAGAATTTACACTGTCTTTATGTGTAAGGAAAGCAGGATTTAAATAGTTTATTATTTTCTCCAAAGTAAGACAAGCATACTGATTGTCCAAAGTGCTAAATAACTCTCTTCCTATCCTTCCAGAAGATTTTCCGGTGTTCCATCCGTCAATCGTTTGTAAATGTGGTGGAAGCCTTTTCTTCACAACTTCTTTTTCCACATCATTCAAAGACAATCCAGTATCATACTTTTCATAAATGTCTAGAAGATTGTTAAAGTCATCCTCATCAAACTCTTTATGTGAATTCTTGACGTTTATTCTTGTGCCGACTGCAAAAGCCGACAGTACCTCTGTTGCACCAGGTGATATATGTTCGAAAGGAAGATCGTTCTTCCTGAATATTTCACTCTCGGCACTGTAAGACAGATTTCTCCTCACAAATACAGGATACAATCTATCTACAAGAGGATTATTATCACCGCCTTCAAGAAATTCTCTTAAATCACGGTTAGAATACAAAAACACTACAAAGTCTGGAGTCATCAAAGACCCATCTTTTAAAGGCAAACTTACATCTCTCAACTTGAGTAGCAGTTGATAGTTTGTCTTAGGTATATCATCCATTTTTGTATCATCTATTTCTATGTTCAATATGCCTCTGTTGGCTTCTTTTATGACCCTTTCAAATATGTTAGGAAATTCTTTGTGAGTCAATTGTATGGATGCCATCTGCGGTTTCAGCCTCGTGATTTTTACGACATTGTTCAAAGCATAAATGACAGATTGTCCTTCTTCTTCCATGATTTCTGAATCTATCTCTACACCGCTGCCTTTGGATTTTTGTTCCTGATTTTCCTCAAATTTGCTATATTCCTTTTGCAAAAGTCTGTTATAGTTGTTTGAACAAGTTCTGCATAGATTTTTCCCTCCCTTTTCTATAAATTCTTTTCTAATATTGTCGGGTATCAGAGAACGTGACGTGGCCAAAAGATTGATAGGATCTTCATTTATGGGACATGGCAATTCTTTTCCATCATCTACAAAGTAAAATGTGTATCTTGGATTTTCCTCGAGATAATTTACAAGACCATCTTCAAACAGTTTTCCCATTTCAGTTTTGCCGCTACCTGTGGGACCTACATGTATGATCAGAGGCATCTGTCCATTCTTGCTAAATTGAGCCACGGCATAGATGCCAAGAACTTCTTGATTTATAACATCTGTAAGACCTCTTATACTATGCCTGCCCTTTCTAAAAAACGGATATTCTCTAACATCTTCTTTTTTGAAACTGTCTTTCGATACAATATTGTATAAACGTTCAGCACTGCTTTCCGTGATTGTAGAATCAGCTTTAATTTCCTGTATATAATCGGTAAATTTCATAGAACCGTATCTGTGTTTTTCTGTATTCAATTTATCAATGTCTTTCTTTCCCTCCACCATATTTGTCATGCCATTTCACGTTATTTCACTTTTTTATCTTTTCCCTCAATTCACCTGCTATTGTTAATGCATGAGCACCGCAAGATTTACAATACCCCATTTTATTCAACTCCTTCATCATGCCATCATTTGCAGGACTGTACAATGAGACATCTGCTGTTTTAGACAAGTTAGGCAATATATTTTCCAAAGCATATCTTTCAATTGCTGTACTAAAAGATTTATTTTGCTCCATCAATTGTTTTGTTAAAGTTTCCATAGAATCTTTAGATGTTTCACCAGGTTTGTATTCCAATTTGAAATTTACATAGGATGCCATCTTTTCTCTAAAGTCTGTTCCGCTTATCCCACCAGATGCTTTTTCTATTGATTCTAAGAAATCCTTGTCTACAGGTCCTTTCTTGCTTGTTACTGGATCTATGTATGTAGAGTTCTGATTTTTAAAAGCGCATGCCTGAGCCAAATATCTTGTACCCAAGTTCAATAGAGCAACTTCGCCAAGCAATGCTTTGTTGACATCTTTGATTATGTGTTCTTTATAAAGACCGTGAGCATCGTAAAGTGCAAGTGAACCAGATTCTTTTTTTTCTGTGTTTGCTCTCATATCTACCAATCTTCTTCTAGTGTCACTTGTTATGCCATCATAGCTTCTTATCTGATTTTCAAAGAATTCCAGAAGATTTCCAAATTCCACTATCGACAGACATCCTTTGTAGCTTGAATCCATTCTGTCCTTTTTCTTATCGTCTGATATCCTCCCCAGATTTTCTATGTATTTAGATGGAAGGTCTTGGAAAAATCTGAAAGGTATACCGTTTTTTATCCCTTCTGTGAGTTCATGCATAGGATGATTTTTTGCTATAGTTCTTAATTCTTTAAATAGTTCATGTGCTTTTTTATTAATTCCTTGAGGTTCCTCTCCATTGTAGATTAATGCTTTCTGCAGTATTGTTATCTTCAGATCTGACATCGAATCGTCAAGCGTAGACATTACAGCCATAGATGCCAAAAATTTTACATAGTGAGGCGGTACATGTATCCTGCTTTTCTTTTGCAGAGAGTTGAAAATTCTCTTTTCTAAAGCTTGTGTAAGATCATCAATTACGGTCAAATATCCCATCTCCACTCTTTTCAATCTTGATGTTAAATATTCGGCTAATCTTGGATCCTTTACAGATTTTTCGTATTCTTGCAAATTTGTGCTAGCAATAAGAACAGAATTTATCCTTACACCATAGCTTTCATTGACTTTCAATTCCCTGCTTGTAATCAGATCTAAAAGCTGGTCCAATAGACCCAAATCTTTAGCCTTTAAAAGTTCGGAAAAATGAACTATATGACCTTGTGGCGAAGGACCATTTATTTTTCCTGCAATTCCATAATTGATTGCAAGAGGATGATTTTTATCCAAGAACAGATTTAGTCTTTCCAAATTTATATCACCGCCAAATATTCTTTTAGAATCGTATGCTTTCTCATCTGTTGGTCTAAATTCTGCTGCAGCTATGTCTTTTCCTGGCCTAAGATTCACCACTTTGACAAGGTCTCTCCAGTTTTCTACATGTGCCTCATCCTGTAAAGTATTGATTACATAAGAGCACGCTGGACATCTCGTATGATTCAACTCTATTTCTTTCCATCTTTCTTCATCAGATACTTTATCATTCACATTTTTTAGAGCGCCATACAAATCTTCCTTCGCCAAGAAATTAAGAGGACTTTCATGAGTCGGACACGTGATACTTTCCAAACCGCCGAAAAATTTAGCATAATTTTTCAAATCAAATTTCACAGTATAAACTTGGCCTTCTGGCTTTGTAGTATATGCATCCAAGGCATATGACATGTCGTTTATCAAATCCGTTTTTCCAGAGCTTGGAGGTCCTATCAATAAGATAGCCCTGCTTTGAGAGTCTCTTCTTATGCAAGCATCTTCAAGATGTTTCATTATAGTATGTGTAGGCTCTTCCACACCATACAAATAAATCTCAAAAGCACTTGTAGCGCCATTTCTTTTCCATGGGCTTTCCACTCTATCGTCTAAAAATTTCCATCTGTCAGGTTTCCAGCTTTTGTTAGGCTTCTCCGATCCAAACATTGTCAGAGCAGCATACAATCTTTGAAATGCATTATAACCAATTGATGGTGTCTCTTCAAATCTATTTAAGAAGTCTCCTAGTGTAAGTTCCTCTCTTTTGAATTCATCTGGATCTATTCTTATTATATCCTTGTCGACAAGTTCTTGGGCAGTTTTCATTACCATTCCTTATTTTATTTTAGCTAAGGAGACATAAATAATTTGTTTTCGTATGTAATTTTACGATTATCGTACTTTAAAAGATATAAATATATCCGAAATACTATATTTTTAGTATGAAATTCGTACTTGATGATAGGAACCAAAAAATACTGACCTTGTTGAAGACAGATTCTAGAAAGAGCTTTACAGAAATGGCAAAAGAGCTCAGCTTATCAGAAGGAGCTGTCAGAAAAAGAATAAAGCAGTTGATAGAAAGCAAAGTGATAGAAAGATTCACAATAGAAACCAGTCAATTGTTGCATCCTGTAAGGTCTATAGTGATGGTAAAACTTTCACCAAAAGCACAGTCAAACAAAATAATAGAATTCATAAGAAAAATGGCTGGCGTCAACTCTGCTTATACGATAACTGGTGGATATGATGTTTTTGTCGATGTAGGAGCTTCAAACACCACAGAGCTACAAGAAAAGATAATTTCAATAAGAAACCAGAAAGGAGTTAACAATACTTTGACAATGACAATCTTGAGCTAAATTAATAATTAACTCTATTCAATTCTATTTTGTATGATGCTAAAAGAAACTGTAGTTCCTAGAGACTATCAAACAAACATAGCTAAAGTTGCCAGTGAAAAGAGCACATTGGTGGTTATGCCGACTGGCACAGGCAAGACTTTGATAGCAGTACTTGTCGCGATAGATAGGCTGGAAAAATATCCTGAAAGTAAAATAATGCTTATGGCACCTACCAAGCCGTTGGTAGAGCAGCATGCAAAAAGTTTTTTAGATTCTACATATGTTGAAAAGCATGATGTCGTTGTCTTGTCTGGAAGGATTGTTCCCGAAGATAGAAGAGAATTTTATAAAATAGCTAAGATAATCGTTGCTACACCACAGACGATAGAGAATGATCTGGATAATGGTGTACTGAGATTGGATGATTTTAGTTTGTTGGTGGTGGACGAGTGCCACAGATCTGTAAAAAAATATGCTTATCCTGCTGTTGCAAAGAAGTTCATGCTGCAGTCCAAACACCCGCTTATACTCGGATTGACGGCTTCACCCGGTTCTAGCAAAGAAAAAATAGATGAGATATGCCAAAACTTGTTCATAGACACAGTCGAAATAAGAAGCGATATAGACGAAGATATAGAAAAATACGTCCAGCCGATACAGAAGGAAGACATCTATGTAGAGTTGCCTTTAGAGTTTAAAAAAGCAAAAATGTTTTTCGAAGAAGCACTCAAGGAAGATGTCTACTGGCTCAAGGAAAAGCATTACATTCCAATCTACACGCCACCGAAGAAAATGCTGTTGGACTTGCAGAAAAGAATAATAGGAAGCTTCATAAGAGGAAACAAGAATCCAGCAATGTTCGCCGCAATGACAAAAGTCATCAGTGCAATCAAGATAAGATACATGCTGGAATTGCTGGAGACACAGGGAATAAGCTATGTTCATGACTACATCACAGGATTGGAGAACAGCAAGAAAAGGAATGATAAGATTGTTGTGAACGATGTCAGAGTGAGAGAAGCAAAGAAGATAATCGACGAGCTTTACGTGAGAGGTATAGAACATCCAAAGATGGAAAAAATAATCGAAATAATCAAGCAGATGTTGGAGTCAAAGAGAAATGCAAGGATAATCTGTTTTGCTAATTACAGAGCCACTGTGGACAAGATAAATAACCAGTTGAAAAATATTGGAATATCCTCAGAAGTTTTAATCGGTCAGACAATGAAAGAAGGAAAAGGTCTGTCGCAGCAAGAGCAGGTAGAAATACTTGGAGAATTTAACACTGGAGCATTCAATGTACTCATAGCATCAAGCATAGGAGAAGAAGGTTTGTCAATAAGCGATGTAGATGTAGTTATTTTTTACGATGCGGTTGCAAGCGAGATAAGGAGAATCCAAAGAATTGGTAGGACTGGAAGGAACGCGCCTGGTAAAGTGATTTTCTTGATTACCAAAGACAGCATCGATCAGGCTTACTATTTTGCATCTATTGCAAAGGAGAAGAAGATGAAAAACATTCTATATGGTATGAAGAAGAAAGGAGTTACTAAAAGAAAACAGAATCTGATAGATTTTACAAAAGGTGAATAGATGGACACACAAAAAGTTCTGAAAACAGATAAGCTATCTGTTATGGCCGATTACAGGGAAAAGGAAACCATATCCGAATTGAAAAGTTTAGGAATATCAGTCAACGAAACCAGTCTGGAAATAGGAGATTTCATCTGTTCCAATGGGAGAGTTGTGATAGAAAGGAAAGCACATGATGATTTCATAGCTTCTATAATAGATGGCAGGTTGTTTGAACAGAGTAGAATAATGAAAGAAAACTTTGAAAGACCCGTTGTTTTGATAGAAGGTTATTCCAATAGGAACATGAATGAGAATGCATTGAAAGCTGCAATAGCTTCTATAGTTGTAAATTACGGAGTCAGTCTAATAAACACAAAAAGCCCGAATGATACAGCAAAAACTATCTATTGGATTGCCAAGAAAGAGCAGGAGGAAAACAAAAATATGCTTTCATTCAAAGTCGGAAAGAAGCCAAAGGATGACAAACTATTGCAAGAGTTCATACTTTCCAGCATACCTGGTGTTTCTAAGAAGACAGCTGAAAAATTGTTGCAGAAGTTCGGTTCAATAAAAGAAGTGCTGGCATCAGAAAAAATGGAACTCGAAAAAATTATAGGTAAAAGCAAATCAGAGAAGATGTTTAACCTGTTGAACAAGAAGTACGTCAGGTAGCTATTTGTATTTTTCTTTCGCCCATTCCTCAGGTCTTTTACCTTTCTCCAACGCGGCTTTGCCCAAGACTCCATGCTCCTCCTCTGGTACTACCATTAGACCTTTCAGAGGATCAAGTGCATGATCCTTTATGTTTGTCAGTTGTCTTTCAGTTGATAATATCTGTTGTGTGCTTATTCCATAGAATTCTGCAGGCAAATTTTCTGGTGGTACATCTCTTTTCAAATAATCTACCATATTCCTCAATGCCAAGAAAGTCTGCTTGTAAGGATCGTCTCCACCGCCTCTTTCGAAAATTATGTAAACATCATCTCCTGCCATTCCCATACCTTTTTGTTTTAACATATAGAACAATTTGTAAAGATATGCTTGTTGTTCTGATCCTAAAGGTATAGGTAGATGTGCTGGTGCTAGCGGAGAAGGCCATCCAACGTGAAGGACTCTGACATATTTTCCTTCACCTTCACCTATCAGACTGAATGCAATTTCCGGATTTATGTTGGCGCTTAGTATGTGTTCTATGTCGAAAGCCACTCCAAAATTCTTATGGCCGAAAAATTTCATAACTTCAAGCATCTGCAAAGGATTCGGCAGTCTGGAGTTATCTTCATCTGCAATCATAGGACTTTCTATAACGAATATTATTCTATTTTTAATCATGTTTCCTAGATCCGTTATTCTAGGATCTGTTATGGAAGGATCATTTTTGTTTGGATTTTCATCTCGTGAAAAATGTCCCCACAGATATTTTGCCGATACGGCAGGAAACCAAATAACTGTCTTGGCTCTGAAGAACTTGTTGTCCATAGAAATTTCAGTTATATTGTTGTCTTTCAACCAGTCTTCAACTTTCTTGTTTTCAAGTTTTGCACGGTAAGCTATGCCAGCATTGACTACGTTTTTCCAAAGCTGATCACCTTTCAGTTCTAAATATTTAGCTACAATAAAATATGCAACACGTTCACTACCCCAAGACATCTCGGATATTTCTGAAAAATGTCTTAAAGTGCTTATGAAATATTTTTCAACTTCCTTTTTTGCCTCTGCTTCTAGTCTATTCCTAATAATAGTTTTCTCGTCATCAATCAACTCATCTGAAGGATTTCCAGTTCTTCTTCTTTTATTTTCTCTTTCCATGTTTAAGGCATTTGGAAGTGCCTTTTCAGTCTCATCGTTAATGTTTTCTTTGATATCCGGATTGGATAATCTTCGTGATGCAATTTCCATTATGTATTTTTGATATATTGCCCACATCGTAAGTTTATTACCAATTTCAACATCATCAAATAATATATTGAAGTCTCTTCCCCACCAATCTACCAAATCAGTATTTTGCATATGAGAACCAAGCTGCAGATATCCCCTAGATTCAGAAGAATGTAAAAGCAGATACTTAGAATTAATGTCTGCAGATCTCCTCAACATGACTTCTACTTTTTGATGTATTCTAATATAATAATCTCTTAAAGCAGAGTCCAATTGTATCTCCTCCCCGCCAAGAGCACCTGTCTCACCGTGAATACCAAAGTTCATTCCCATTCCCATAACTTTTTTCATATTTCCTTCCAAATCTGGTTCTTGGAACTCTGCAATATTCTCCAATGGCAGCTGTACAAAATTTACACCGTGTCTGATGACAGACATAGCTTTCCTATACAGACCGGCAGCTTGCATCGCCTGATCTGGTCCACCAGCCTGCCTTATGATGTGGAATGCTCCAGGGTCGCTACCTATTATGTATGTCATGAAAAATCACCTAAAGAGGAACATTGAATGCATGTTTCAGCCAGTTCGTTATAGTCAAAAATGTAGGTGTCAAATCCGTCTTCACATATTCCTTTTCTATTCTGTCTCTGCTGAACTCATACTTGCCATAGGTAGAGAAGTATTCTATGTTGATTCCGAAAAATTGGAAGAAGTAGTACATTTTCCTCAAGATTGCTTGATGAGGCCACCATCTTTCATCTCTCATCTCCTTCTTAGCCTCTTCTTTTTCTTTTTTCATTTCCTTGATTTTCTTCTCTTCCTCAGCAGACTTGTAAGTCTCCATCCTTTCTATCTCATCAATTGATTGTCCTGAAACACCCATCTCTCCAAGCATCTGTTTTATGTAATGGTCTATGGTTTTTTCCCTTGCCATGATCTCCAGATGCCTTAGAATAATCAAGTTCTGTGACTGCATTGAGCCATTAAAACTGTCTGCTATGAAATCCTCTGCTTCATTCCCGTTGGGCAGTTTCATAGTCAATCTGATTATTGGCAGCTCGAACATCATGAAATACGGGCTGAAAACCCAGGATTCACCGCCGACACCCCTCATGCCTTTCTTGAACCTGTCCAGCAGTCTTCTTCTTGCATTGAAAAGATCCATGGGTCCTATCTTTACATTGTATTCTTTTTCTATGGATTCCAAACTTCTCCTAATTACGTTGTCTATTGATGGTTCCAACGGTAACGCCTCAACAAGTTCTTCTTCCAAAAATGCTTTTTCATCTGGTGCAAGGTCTCTCCTTTCCTTCTCTTTTGCAAGCACTCTTTTTATCTCTTCCTGTTCTTCATGTCTAAAGCCTGCTCTCCAAGCTGCAGTCAACATGGAAATCTCCCTCGTGCCTTTGTACTTTTCAGACGGTGCAAACGGTTTCCATGCCCAGACTTTGACAGTGTCAGTTGCTACAGCCTGCGCATCAGGAAGATATGGCGCAAGTTTCTGGAATCTGGCTATCTCGCTTCCCTTTTCCAATGATTGAGTTATAAGTTTGTATCTTGCCATCAGAGGCCTCACCATGTTCTTGTATTCTATTACAGACTTCTTCCTTGCTTCTATCATCTCAGTCAGGGATCTGAACCTTTCCTCAACAACTTTCTTGAAAAGACTATCTCTCCATTGCATGTACAGCCTATTCTTGGCCCCCAGTACAACTGCCTCTGCTTCTGATATGCCGTACTTGTCTTTTATCGCTCTTTGTTCTATATCCTCATCTTCCAGTTTCATGAAATCTGCTATTATAGTAGGCCATCTTGGAGCAATCAATTTTAGAGCAATCGTCTCGCCTGTGTGCACGTCAACCTGATCGATAAATACAGACCTGAGCGACTGGTCGCCTTGAAGTCTGAGTGTAATTCCTTCCTGTCTTTTGCCTGCCTTCAACAATTTCTTGGCTTCGTCCAGCATAATATAATAATCTACAAATTCCTTGTATTTCCTCCAGTCATGCTTTACAAGATCAAGGTCGGACATAGACGTAGCTATGCTCGCCAACCCCTGTTTTATCTGTCCCTCCATCTGCTGCTTCTGTGCTATCGTCAACTGATAGTATTGCTGGAAAACTGGAGATACTTCTATGGATTCATCCACCTTAACGACTTCAAATCCCCACTTGCCCAATTGAGACATCAACTTGAAGAAGTTCCTGCTGCCATCTCCATGGGGCGTGAAGAAATCCAGTTTAGTCTCTAGCCACAGTGGAGTATAGTTCAGACCCTCGCTAAAGGGTATCTTGAATTTCCTTGGTAAGTCCACTCCTGGCCTGCCTGGGTTTTCTGGATACATGACTGCCATAAATATAGTTTTCAATTCAATCGATTTAAGCTTTCCGTATTTAGTTATAGTTGGGTTTATAAAGTTTACTATTAAGAGTATATTTTAGTGATTGATTGATGGCAGAAATTGCTCTAGAAAAAGTTCTTACAATATCCGCAAGAGACTATTGTGAAATGTATGGTAAGAGTTTAGATCAGTATATTGCTGTAGGTATACATGTTCAACATTACCTCCATGAAATCTTTGCACAAAACACCCCAGAAGGAACAGAAGTTGTTGTTGACTTTGCAGCAAGTAAATATTCAATGGATGGAACAGCACTAATACCTAAAGATAAACTAAAAAAAGCTCGGGAAAACACAGGGTATGGATTGTCAGACTCATCACCAAAAGCTGAAGATACCAGTCAAGGCTAATCGATTGCATTGTTAAGTTTAATTACTTTTCCCTCACAAATAATTATTTATGCCGATATTCTCAAGAACCAAGATGGTCATAGAGGACGACTGCATTAGGCAGAAGATCATACTTATGGACTACCATGGCCCCAATCCGCAGAACATCTACAAGCAGATAAGACTGCTGCTAAAGTCGATATACAAGGTAAGCGACAAGGAGATAGAGGAA
>DATDXT010000027.1:0-11546 GCA_035289185.1 archaeon
GTCAAATTTAGTGGAAAGATACACATTTCCGCTCTCTATACTGCTAGTGATATTGGGTATAGCTTCAACGTATGCAGGCATGGCTAGTACCATGCTAATCACCCTGATAGCACTCGTGCCGTTCCTCGGTATCTCATACCAGCTATGGCAGACGAAAAATTTCGTGCTTAGGGTAGAAGAGATGACAGCTTTGGGTATAGTCGCCCTTGTCTTCGTTTCTTCCGCATCATTGCTTGCTGCAGTTTTCCAAGCAGTGAGATTGCTCCCAATATATTCAGCAGGATTGCAACCTCTGTTCTTAGGAATAGGCGGTGCATTAGTCCTTGGAGTGGGAATAAGTGCTCTTAAGAGATTCTTCTAAATGGAAAAATCCAGAGTTTTTTGATTTGATTTTTCTGTTTTTTTAAATAAATCAGAGTAGAATATAGACTTTACAAAGGAATGAATATTTTTAGAAGCACTTCAAAAACAACCAAACCTATTACTCCATAAACGATATGCATTGGTTTGAACTTTATCCAAGCCTTGCCTTCTTCTGTATACCTGACCAAACCACCAGCACCCATAGGCATGTAGACTTTGTCTTTGCTTTTCGTCATTTAAAACACACTACTTATTAAATCTTTGTCTTAACCAGTTTATATCTTCATCCTTTGCATCGAAATTCATAGTATTTTTCAGTACATTCAAGAGCATTTCATCATGTTTAGAAACACTGACAGCAAAATATGTTCTGTACGGAGTAGTATATTTTTCCTTTGGTGATTTTTCATACCAAAAATTGCTTATAGCAGAATCATCCTGCATAACTCTCAAGAAAATGGATTCTTTGCTATCCAAAACTGCAATATTTTCTTTTAAATCCTTCAGTTTCAGAGGTCTGCTGTCAAAAGTTTCCCCTGTAACTTGACCATTTGTATATCTTTGTTCAAGGTCGCCTCTATCTCCATAGAACTTATCAGGGGCAATCTCTAAGTCTTGACGTATCTCTACTATCTGCTTATCGCCTTCCAAAAATGTAGTTTCGAGATAAACACTAGAATCGTCCTTGAGATAATCTTTAAGAATTCTTAATATTTGACTTAAGCTCTTATCTGTTGACAACATGATGTTGTAGCCTTCTCTTGCCTCTTTTGGATCAGTTACTGCAATGAATTTCTTGCCCAACCCACGTTCTGTTCCTACCACATAAAGAACTTCCATACAATTATTGAAAGTTTAAAAATATTTAAGTTTGATAAAAAGAAGTTTATCTATTCCTTTCTAACTTTTTTACTGAGATCTTCTATTTGAGTAAACGGTACTTTTTCTGGCATTTCACCATATCCTTTAATACGAGAGCCTCTGTATACATTTTTCTTATCAACACTTCTAACTGCATACAAATTTTCCAAATCACCAGTATCTTCATCCCATTTGGCAATTATCAAAGAACCGACATCAACACCATTATCTCCATAACATATAAAAAAACTTCCGCCGTCATTACAATCGACACGCAGCGTATTAGCATGCGGACTGTCCATTACATTGTAAACTTTGTGAAGACTATAAGGTGGTTTTTGCTTGCTCATTTCAATCAATTTACAATTTAAGATAAAACTATAAATACTTAGGAAAAAAGAAGTTGGCAATGCTGAATTTAGCCCGTCTTTTGTTTCAATGGCATTTGTCTATGCGGACAGCCTAATGGTCCTTGCATATCATTGAACTGGCTGAACCGTTTCATCCTTTCAACTTCCACACTCAATTGCTATCATCGTTTAGCCGGAAGCTGCAGGTCTCGTTTCTGATTTCAGCCCAACCCTTTCAGGTTGCAAGTCTTCTTGCGTCCTCTTATGGACGGAACTTCCTCACCCACAGTCTTACCTTAGGGCGAAGCCATCTTATCAGCCTTGCCAACAAATTAATAGTGAATTCAAGTTTTATAAAGCTTAACCTAGTAATCTAGATTATGAAGATCAACGGCAGGATATTGTATTCTTCCTTATTGGCTTTGGTCATGCTGGCATTTGTAGTATCTTCTTATGCAAACAACCAAATCAGCACCACAGGGAGCTTTGCTTTAAAAGCGAATGCTCTATCTGTAATGCTGTCCATAGGTGCGATTTTTTCAATATTCTTGCTTGCCAAGCATGAAAGTCACAGAGGCCCTTCTGATTTTGAAAAACTTCTTGAATTGCATACTGATTTAGCTTATGTGGAAAACAAGGACAGTAAAAGGGAAATGCATGACATAAGTACAGTTAAGAAATATGTCAAGGATCTGATCGTGAATAATCCTAACTATGTCCATAGCCTGCCATATCAGGTAAAGAATGTTCTTTATTCTCTCTATAATTCATTGAACGATAAAGACTTGGATGTGAAGGCTGTCGAAAAATATATTGGAATGTTGGCAGACAAATACGATGAGATGAAGAAAACTTTGAAGAAAGCAAAAGTTGTAGAGGACGATACATTGCTATAAAATTACAAATCTATAGGTTACTAACCAGTCTGACTTGTGTCTGTTTCTCCTAAATCGCCGCCAGTCAATCCCTTAAGAACAAATTCGTCGAAACTGCATGTCTTACCACTTGTGGCTTTGAATTTGTCATCGCCAAAAGAACCATATTTGCAGGAAAAGCTCGTCCCTGGCAAGCCCTCCAATTCGCCTGGAGTCAAACCGCTGCTTGAAATGTCATCTATCTGGGCTTCTGGGTATTTAGAAGTGTCAAGCGTCAGCCAGTTGCATTCCTCTGTCGGAATGATGGGATCGCATCCGAGCGTTATGACCTTATTAGAAAATATCGTAACCAAAGTTCCGCAATCCTCGGCTCCTGTTGGCGAAGGACCTGTTATTTTAGTCTCTGACCTGAAGCTCTGGCCTTTCAAATAAATCTTCATATCAAGTGTTTCCTGCGTTTCAAAATCTTTTTGCTGTATGCTGCATTCAATAGGAGCTCCGAGAGCAGTCAAAGCCGAATACGCCTTGCCAGTCAAATCGCTACTTGTACCGGCTGAACTGCTTCCATTGGAAGATGATTGTGTACAGCCAGCTATAAAAACCACTGCTGCAAACAATGGAATCATAAAAATCTTGTTCATATAAATCAATTTTATCTTCTTAAATAATTAAGCTTTTTTGGGCTTGTACATCTGCATAAAATAGAATACTGCAATGCCCAATGCAACAATAATCACTATAACAACCAAGAACATGCTATTGCTTGCTTTTCCTGTCTGGCCTTGTCCTGTTTCTTGAGTCTGTTCTGCTTGAGATTGGGAAGGTGATGCTTGTGTTGGCAGCTGCTCACCTGTTATAGAATATACACTAAGACCCGGCGACTCGGCATTGAACAGGATTTCTTCGCTGTTCTCGCTCAATTTAGCAGTGACCAGACTTGTCCAACTGCTTCCATCATATCTTTTCAACAATATTGTACTTTCGTTTATGCTATTGCCAGAAATCCACGACTTTGGAACCGTGAAATTTATCTTCACTTTGCTTATATCATTGTCTGTCATGTTGAACTTATCGATTTGTATATAATGATAAACCAAGCCTGAAACTGACACAGGACTGCTATCAATTTTGATGATTGTTATGTTTATCTTGTTGACCGAGTTCTTGACAATTATTTCCATGCTTCTGAATGCAACATCCTCAGTCTTTGTTATGTTAACCTTTGCACTTTTGTTGGCTGCTATAGTCGGGATTTCTATCACAACCTTGCCTTTTGTAACATTCACTTTTACTATAGTTGTATCAGATGCACCGCCTCCACCTCCTCCTCCACCTCCAGAACTTGGTGGTGGTGATGGATTTGATGGTGGATTAAGACCGCTTAAAGAAATTGTAAGTGATTGACTAGAATTTGTTGTGACATTTACTGCATTACTATATCCAGATTTGCTTACAGTTATAGTATTAGGCATCAAATCTAAAAAGCCGGATGAAGAGTTATATGTTCTATTAGCCATGAAACTGGAAAAGGTCGCTGTTGTTATGTAGCCTGATGAATTTGTAGTCAATGATAGGTTGGCCGTAGGATTCTCATAATCGGGCACAGAACTACTGTCATTAACCGTGACAGAAGCACCTTCAACAGCATTGCTGCTTCCATCCAACACTCTAACATCTAAACTATATTGGACAAACATCTTGCCAACTGAAGTTGCTGAAAAGTTGAAAGAACTAAAGTTAAATGAATTGTTGATTAAGTAATTATTGTATGCTGATGTACTTTGATCTCTTATGTCAAAACTCATTATAGATTTTAAAAACGTGTCCTTTATCGTATTGTTGTTTCCAGCTATGAATACCAAGGCATGACTGTCAGGAGAATCCGCAGTTATATTGGAAGAATATATTACACTATTGTTTGCATCACCTTGAATAACTAGGCCGTGATTTGATCCGGTGCCATTTGTGTATATTGTATTGTTGTAGATTGTTACATTGTTATTTCGCAACCAAATACCATAGTTGTTCGTAGTTCCATTGGTGTAAATGGTATTGTTTTTGACTATAGCGTATGATGCTCCTGCCAAATGTATTCCATGATTGGAGTTACTTTTACCATTGGTATTGATAGTGTTTCCTGAAATAATATTATCACTCGATTGTATCTGTATTCCTTCCTGCCCAGTTGAAGTCCCGTTTGTATAGATGGCATTTTCATTTACTATATTCATTGTCGAGGAACCTGCCACAAGAATACCGTAATTGTCAGTAGTTCCATTGGTGTAAATGGTATTTCCATTTACAGTACTGCCATTTGTCCCGCTGAGATAAATGCCCCTATTGGCACTGCCACTGCCAGTTGTGTGAATTGTATTGTATGATATGATGCTTGTATTGGAAGTTACATCTATGCCTTCACTTATGGATACACTTGTATTGCCATTTGTATAAATAACATTGTTTATAGCAGTGTTGTTTGTCCCGCCGTTTAAATCTATTCCAAAATTGCTACTGCCACCGTCAGTGAAAATAGTATTGTTTGCAACTAAACTGTAGTTTGCAGAATTGAGAAAAACACCTTCACCACTGTCTCCACCTCCTGTATTGTTGATATTGTTATTTGTTATTGTAGCATTGATTTTTGCTGCAACTTCTATGGTAGCCATAGACGCAGTACCATTGTAAACTATTGTCAGGTTCATGACTGTTACATTATCAGCATTTATGTTTATCGTCCTGGTAGCCCCACTGTAAAATATAGTGGGTCTGGCGGTGGAATTGGAAGTTAATAGTAATGGTTTGTTAACATTCAAAGATTCATTATAATATGCAGAATCTATTATTCTTACTTCGTCATCATTGCTGGCTGTATCTATTCCTCCTTGTACTGTTGTAGCATCGCATCCGGAAGAACAAACAGTCACCAAAGCTGCATCAGCAGACGGTAAATTAATTAGAAGAAACAATGCTATCAACAGACCTAGTAAATATTTTGCCTGCATCTTATTCCATTAGAATTTGGTTTAAGTGCCTTTTAAACTTTATGTTAGGTATTTTAAGAACCGTATATAAATAATAAATTAACGGGTTTCACGAATGAAGACTTTAAACATCATTTTGACTGCTTTGGTGATTCTCATTTCATTTTCCAGCATTGTTCTTGCCCAGCTAGGAATCCAGCAAGAAAGCGGCAGCGGACTGGCTGCCGGAACAATCGATACAAATTTAACTGTAAATGTTAGTGAAACATTGAACGGCAGCTGTGAACAATCGTGCTACCAAGAATATCAAAATGACCAAGAATTGTTCGACTTATGCATCCAAAACTGCACGCAAGAATCCAATTATACTGAATAACTGATAGTGACTGATGCTCAACCTGCGACCAATCCCATAAACAGGTTCTTGGATTTCGTCGGTGGAATATTTACTAGCAGCCCAAAAACACCTACATTTGAAAATCCAAGCGTGACTGGAACTGCGCCGTGTACGGACACTGACGGCGGGGATGTTTCCACGAAGCAAGGAACGACTACAGGACCGTGGTCCAGCTACACTTCTGAAAAAGATGCAAACGACAATACCGTATCCAAAGACAAAGTTGGGACTTTTGTGGACAAATGCTATGGTACTAAAAGCCTTACTGAATATTTTTGTGCAAACGGGAAAGTCACAAAGAGAAACGTCAATTGCCTTAATTTTTGCGAGGATGGAATATGTCAAGGTGGATGCAGCGACAACGATGGCGGGAAGAATTACGGCAGCAAAGGTTTTACATATGGTTATTGGGCTTCAAGTCAGCCTGAGACTGATAGGAATGGGAAAACTGTTTCACAGGGAGATACAGGTTCTTTCTATGACAAATGTGTTGATTCCAAAAGACTGGACGAGTATTATTGCGGCGGCGACAAGGTAAGGAAGACTACTACTACATGCAAATATGGATGTGGAGATGGGAAATGTTTGGAACCGTCTTGTACTGACACTGATGGTGGAAAGAAGGAAAATACAAAGGGTACTGCGACTGGCCCATGGGGAACTTCTGGTACTGTAACTGATTCTTCCGGAAACAGTGTTAGCGAAGGTGATACTGGATCATTTGATGATAAATGTGCTAGTGTAAAAAGCGTGAGGGAATATTATTGTTCTGATGATAAAGTTACTGCAACAACCATAACTTGCAAGGACAAATGTGTGGATGGCGAATGTGATCCCATACCATGCACTGATACAGACAGGGGAAAGACTTACAATACAAAAGGTTCGGCAACGGGAAAACCCGATTCATATGCAAGCTATGCCGTAACACGCACAGATTCCTGCTATGATTCAACTAATCTCAAGGAAATATATTGTGAAAATGGAGTTGTCAAAGATGAGATTAAAAGATGCGATTTTAAATGTGAGAATGGTGCATGTGTAGAAAAACCAGACTGTACAGAAACAGACGGAGGAAGACGGGAATTTACAAAGGGCACCACAACCGGATTTTGGGGAGAATCCGGTTCTATAACTGATTCGTCGGGCAATAATGTAGGATATAAAGGTACTGGGACTTTCGAGGACCAATGTACAGGTCAGAAAGGGTTGAAGGAATTCTATTGCACCAGCAGCGGTTCTGTTTCTTCGGCATCCATAACTTGCAATGACAAATGTGAAGGCGGAAGATGCGTAACAATTTCTTGCAGTGACACAGATTATGGGAAAAAATATGACAAACAAGGAACAACGACAGGCAAGCCTTACAGTTCTAGCACCTCATCAACAACTAAAACAGATTATTGTTCGGGTTCTGGGGATTTAAGAGAATTTTACTGCGACTCTGGTGTCGTGAAAGATGAATACAAAAAATGCGATTTTGTCTGCGAAGGTGGAAAGTGTGTGGAAAAGCCTGCATGTACAGAAACTGATGGGGGCAGGAATCGTTATCAAAAAGGGACTGCAACAGGCGCTGATTCGAATGAAAACACCGGTACATTCACAGACAATTGCATTTCTTCCAAAACTTTAGAGGAATACTATTGTTATGACGGGACTGTTCAAAAAGAAACTTCCCAGTGCAGTGACAGATGTTCAGAAGGGAAATGTGTAGACATACCTTGTACAGACAGCGATGGTAAAGATTACAATCAAAAGGGGACAACCAGAGGTGAGGATCCTTACCATGACGGCAGTTCAATAACTCGTACCGACAGCTGTTTTGGTTCTAATCAGGTCAAAGAATATTTTTGCTCTGATGGCAATGTCAGGGATGAGTCTCATCGATGTGACTTTAAATGCGATGACGGGGCATGTATAGATAAGCCGACATACAGCTGCACAGATACAGATGGCCAAAATATGAGAACCAAAGGCAGCACGACCGGCAAACAAACCCCCGACGGCACATCATCGACAAGCACAGATTTCTGTTCCGGCTCCGGCAACCGCTTGACAGAATTTTACTGCACTTATGAAGGCCTCAAGAAAAGCACAGATTATTATTGCTCCTACAAATGTGAAAACGGTGTCTGCGTAAACGAACCTGAATGTACGGAAACAGACAGTGGAAAGGATTTCTATAACAAAGGTTCGTCAAGTGGCGGATGGAGCGGCTACAGCAGCGAAATCGATTCGTCCGGCAACAGTGTAGGATACAAGGAGTCAGGAACTTTTGAAGACCAATGCACAGGCATAAATACTCTAAAAGAATATTTCTGCGCTTCCTATGGCAAAGTTTCCAGCGCCACGACTACATGCAAATATGGATGCCAAGATGGGCAATGCATATCCGACTATTCAGAAGAAGATGAAAACTGCTTAGAGAATGATGATGGGATTGATGTTTCTGTAGCAAGCGATACTGATGCATGCATCGATGAATACACTTTGGAAGAGCATTTCTGCGGACCGCTCGGCGAAGGCAGCAACAAAGCAGAAATAATTTGTGAATTTGGTTGTAAAAATGGGGCATGCTTAAAAAGCCCATCGAAAGATGCTGGAATTGATACAGAGCCCAAACCTGACTCGGGAGGCTTGAGTTTTTGGTTAAATATTTTAAGGGGAATTTTCGGGAAACCTGCAAATGATACAGGTGTAACACCTTCGATAAACATTCCAGATAGACCAACTACAATTCCCATAATTAATCAGCCGTGCAAATCCACCGATTCCAACGACGATCCTTACACCAAAGGAACCACCAGCGGAAATACTAAACAATCTGACATCGATGACAATGACCAAGTTGTAGTGGAAGGCCAAGCGAGTAGTTTCACAGACAAGTGCACTGATGATGCAAGCGGTGTGCAAGAATATTTTTGTGTAACATATTCAAACGGAACTTCCAGAGTAGACTCGAGGGAAACAGCCTGCACGTATGGTTGTGTTGACGGGGCATGCAGCAGCAAGGCATGTTCATCAACAGATGCAAGCGATAGCATTTATGTAAAAGGCACGACAGAAGGCATAGTCTATACTGACATGGACAACAATTCAGGCGGCACGGTAAAACAAGACACGTGGGGTGCATTCACAGACCAGTGTTATGATGAATATGGATTGAACGAGTACTATTGCTATGTTGATTATGACGGGCTTGCATTTGCAGATGAGAAATACACTAACTGTCCTAATGGATGTGCTGATGGTGCTTGTAGCCCTTAAAATCATTTTAAATACTTTAATAGTCAAGATTTAAACATGGCAAAAAAGGAGACTAAAGGGGAAAATATCGTCTGGGTCGACAAGGAATCAGGCGAAAAGATAGTGCTTGGATATTCCGCAATGATGCAACGCGAGAAGATGTATAAGAATGTAATAACGCTTTTGCTCGTAGGAATATTGGCTATAGTTGTAATAAGTTTCGTTTTTGCGTACAGTCTTCTTGTAAGGATTGATTCGTTGAACCTCACAGGATATTTCGACAAGATAGTCACAGCATTGGTTAGCAAATAGGAGTAGGCCTGTATTCTATTCTTTCATCTTCTATTACAAGATATCCGTGTTCAGATCTGGGTAAACGATAATGTCTTATACCATCTATCACTGATTCGTCGTGGTGGTGGAAGTGCCCGCTTACATGTATGGTCGGTCTTAACTTTTTGGTGCAAAGTTCCGTCAATCTGGGATTTCCAAGCTCCCTTTTATAAACTGTATGAATGAAAGGCGAGCATGTCTCATGCGTCATCAGTATTCCAAAATATTTTTTACTGAACCTGAAGTCTTGAGCTTTATCTAAAGCTCCTGTAACGCCCCAATGGACATCTCTTCTCTTGCCGTCAATGCCGCCTATTCCAAGAATTTGATAATTGTCTATCTTCACACTTCCGTAAAATCCCAAAGGATTTCCTACTGTCTTGTATGTTTTCGGGTTCTCATCATTTCCAACCAGTTTCTCATGATTTCCAAGAATCCAATAGAAAGGACATGGAAGATGTTCAGGATAACCTCCCACATTAAACCTGCGCTCTCCTTTTACTTGATCTGCCAAGTCGCCTACTTGCAGGAAAGCATACGGTTTTTCTTTTTCATAAATCGAATCTATAGACCAAAATTCTCCGTGCACGTCTCCAAGAACAACTAGCTTTACCATAAAGGGCCGAGACTGGGATTTGAACCCAGGCTGAGAGATCCACAGTCTCCCGTGCTAGACCAAGCTACACAATCTCGGCCATGTTTAATAACAATTGGTCTATAGAAATTAAAAACAATTATAATTAACCTTTAAATACATTCTATATCTAAATTAATACTTGCCTCATGAACTTGGCGTTTGGACTTTGACTTGCGTCAGGGAAATTTGACGGAAAATGGAAAGTCATATTCTTGTTCATGAGTACAGTAAGCGCAAATCCGGAGTAGCGTTCGGGATAGGTGTAATGAAAAATGGAAATTATCATGATGAAACCTAAGGCAGATAGTGTGGATAAATTCCGCCAATTCTAGTTGATCCCGCTAGAGACCATTGCTATCCGGGTTATATTAAGCCATGCAAGGCGTGAGGTGTAAGACCTCGCCGAACTGCAGCGTAATATGCAGTCAACCTGCCCTATTCTGGGGAATACAATCGCGAAAGTGATATCAATACCCCATAGTTCTTTCTAACTGGAAGGTGGATAGAATAAAAGCAGCAATGCGGAATAGGATGGGACTGCATCACATCAGACTGTTGTCAGCGCAATGAACTGACAAATCGATAACGTGTAGGGGCTATGGAAGTAGGAGCCTCCTGACGGATCCTGAGACATAGATCCGAGCCTTACGAGGTGCAGCAGGGAAGAAACCTTCGCAATTGACTAACGTCAGACGAGGTAACCTGGAGTGCTTTCGATTTATATCGGGAGCTTTTGACAACTGAAAACAGGTTGTAGAATAAGTGCTGGGTAAGACGGGTGCCAGCCACCGCGGTAATACCCGCAGCACAAGTTATGGTCACTATTATTGGGTCTAAAGAGAGCGTAGCCTGTCCAACAAGTCTCTGGTGAAATCCGACAGCAAACTGTCGGGCGTGCTGGAGATACTGTTGGACTTGAGACCGGGAGAAGATATGAGAACGTTAAGGGTAGGGGTTAAATCCTTTAATCCATAACGGACTACCTGTGGCGAAGGCGCATATCTAGAACGGCTCTGACGGTGAGGCTCGAAAGCTAGGGGAGCGATCGGGATTAGATACCCCGGTAGTCCTAGCCGTAAACGATGCCCATTTGACGTTGCAGATCTCTCGGGGGTTTGCAGTGTCGGAGCGTAGGTGTTAAATGGGCCACCTGGGGAGTACGACCGCAAGGTTGAAACTTAAGGGAATTGGCGGGGGAGCACACAAGGGGTGGGCGTTGCGGTTTAATTGGATTAAACGCCGGACATCTTACCTGTACAGACAGCAGAATGAGGGTCAATCTGAAGGGTTTACCAGATCAAGCTGAGAGGTGGTACATGGCCATCGTCAGCTCGTACCGTGAGGCGTGCCGTCAAGTCGGTTAACGAGCGAGACCTCTATCTTATGTTGCTACTGATTCCTCCGGGAGTCAGGCACTCATACGAGACTGCCCGCGATAAGTGGGAGGAAGGAAGAGGCGACGGTAGGTCCGAATGCCCCGATTGTACAGGGCTACACACGACG
>DATDXT010000028.1:0-5224 GCA_035289185.1 archaeon
TACGGCAGAAGGTACTGAAGAAATTATTTCAGCTGGAGCTGACGCAGTTAAAATTGGCATAGGACCGGGGGGTGCATGCATAACTAGAGTGGTGACTGGTTCAGGAATGCCTCAGTTGACTGCTGTCATTAATTCTTTTGAAGTCGCAGAAAAACATGGAGTTCCTATAATAGCAGACGGTGGAATAAGGAGCTCAGGCGACATAACCAAAGCATTGGCTGCTGGGGCTTCTACAGTCATGATAGGAAGCATGCTTGCCGGTACAGAAGAATCTCCTGGAATGGTTGTTATGAGACATGGTAGGAAATATAAATTCTATAGAGGAATGGCATCGGTAGATGCTAACGTCGATAGAAGAGAAAAGGAAAACTTATCGTCAGAAGATGAAAATTTGACGGATTATGTTGCGGAAGGAATAGAATCATTTGTCCCATTCAGAGGAAGCGTGAATGAAATATTGTCTCAGTTGGTTGGTGGATTAAAATCAGGTATGAGCTATTGTGGAGCAAGGAATTTGGATGAGTTGAAGAACAATTCTACTTTCATAAAGATTTCTAAGGCAACTTTCGCAGAAGGTCTGCCACATGATGTTGAGGTTATTAAATAGGCAAAATCTGGACAATTCTTTATATTCGATAAAAACAAAAAGATATTTGTGGAGATGCAGAATTTTGCTGACGATTTAGGACCAGAGAAGATAATAGAAATACATAATCCTAAGATTGGACTAAAAGCAGTTCTAATCATAGATAACACAGCTAGAGGCCCTGCTAAAGGAGGTATAAGGATGACTCCTAGCGTAGACGTGGAAGAAGTTTTCAGACTGGCAAGGACTATGACTTTCAAAAATGCACTTGCAGACCTGCCGTTCGGTGGCGGTAAAGCAGGCATAATCTTCGATGCAAAAACCCATCCTGAAAAGAAAAAAGAATTGATGAAGGAATTTGGAAGGCAGTTGAAACTTATTTGTCCCAAGCTTTACATAGCAGGTCCTGATGTAAATACCGGAGAAGAAGAGATGAGAGCATTTGCTGAAGGCAACGGTTCTATGAAATCGTGCACTGGAAAACCTAAGGATATAGGAGGATTGCCACATGAACTAGGAAGCACGGGATTTGGAGTTTCGCATGCAACTCTTGTGGCTTTGGATCACTTGAAGATAGCACATAAGGACGCTACCGTAGCGATAGAAGGATTTGGCAATGTGGGAACGTTCGCCGTTAAGTTTTTGACGCAGTTTGGATTGAAAGTCGTTGCTGTTAGCGACAGCAAAGGAGTGATCTACAACAAGGATGGATTGGATTATGAAACATTGATGAAGGTAAAGAATGAAACAGGAAGCGTTGTCAATTATAAACCAGGAGAAGTATTGTCAAGCAAAGACATTTTTGAACTGCCAGTAGATGTGTTGATGCCAGCAGCACTACCAGATGTGATAAATCAGCATAATGTCGACAATGTGAAAGCCAAGATCGTTCTGGAGGCAGGCAACATACCAATGACAGTGGATATGGAAAACAGATTGATGAGTAGAGGCATACTAGTCGTTCCTGATTTTGTGGCAAATGCCGGTGGTGTTATTTCTTCTTTTGCTGAATATAGAGGATACGATCAGAACAAGATGTTCCAGCTTGTGGAAAAGAAGATAGTAAAAAACACAAAATTGGCATTGAAAAGATCCAAGAAAGATAAGATTTCTACAAGGGAAGCGGCAATGAAGATCGCAAAGGAAAGATTAGAAAAATAATTCATTGTACTTGAATGATGTTCGTCACACCATCGCTTATCTTGTCTCTTTCCAATCTATAGACATTTCCTGTAGCAGATTCTTCTAATTCTTCTTCATGTGTAATCAAAATGACTTGATCCATGAAATCACCAACTCTTTCTCTTAATGTAGTAGACAGTTCTGTCAACGACTTTGCATCTAAGTTATGTGAAGGTTCGTCCAAGATCAACAGTCTCAGATGAGGAGCCAATGTCAAGGCGAAGGCTACTCTTAATGCAAGGCATGCAATGCTCCTTTCACCTCCGCTTACTCCACCGTCTGCATTGTTCCAAACGCCTCCTCTTGATAAAAGCTTTAATGTATAATCACCATCCTCTACATGCAGCTTCACCTCTGTGAAATCTTGATATGGGTAGAGAGTGGACCACAACTGGTTTATAGTGTAGTTGACGGCTTCCACAAACTGCTTTCTCAATTCTTCCTGCGTGACTGCCACTGCTTTCTCATAGACTTTTAGATCAACAAGTACTTTATCCAGTCTTTTGATGTCGTCCTTTACAGATCTCCACGTTGTGATTTCCTTTTCCATCTGCAATAGCATTGAAGATTTTTCTCTAATTATGTCCTGCATAGACATACTTCTAGTTCTATATTCAGCTTCCTTGACAAGCAGTTCACTCCATGCCTTTTCCAATGCATCTACATTCTTATCTTCGAGTTTCTCTTCTTCTATCTTAAGCTTAGCAGTTATCTTTTCCATTCTGCTGATAATTTCATCTCTTTTGGGTTTTTTGTCTTTCATCTCTTGGAATTTGAATAAAACAGAATCCAGCTGTTCCTTTTCCAATCTTAAAGACTGCAGTTCCTTGTTACTATCAGACAACTCCTTTTCCACATCTCTCAGGTTTTTGTAATCAATGTCTATCTCTTTCCATAGTTTCTCATACTGGTCTTTCTTGTTGTCGACATCTTTCTGCATCTTTTGATAATCACCAATCTTTATTTCCAATTGCTGTATCTTTTTCCACGTAAGGTTCAAGTCAACTAGTTCTCTCTCTATATTTTTCTTACGTTTCTCTGCCTCCATCAAGTAGCTTGCTAGGTTTTCTATCTGTTCTTTCTTGTTCTTAGCCAATATTTTCTTCGTTTTTTCATCAAGCTTCTTTTCACATATTGGACACTTGCTTGAGGCTTGAGATAGGTGGTTTAGAGATGCTTCAAAGTCTTTTATTCTACTTCTGGTATACTCGCTATCGTAAACAGTTTTCTTAAAAGCCTCGTTTTTATTCTGCATTTCTTTTTCAATGTCGTTTCCTATAATTTTCTTATAGCCATCCAATTCTTCCTTGGCTGAAAGTTTAAGTTTTAATTCATATGAAAACTCTCGTATAATTTCTTCGAGTGATTTATACATGCTTTCCTTTTCGGCCAGAGATTTCAACAGCTTGTCCCTTTTCAGATTAAATTCTTTCAAGTCGCCTTCTAAGCTGTTTACAGATGACTTTATCTTTTTCACATATTCGTTATCAACTTTCTTTTTACCAGACAAATCTTCTTCCAAAATAGCTATTGACTTTGATAAATCATCTAACACGCCCAATGAAATTCCCTTATCCCTATTAAGCAATTCCATGGATTTTTTGACTTCAATGACGATTTTTATATTCTTCTCCAAGTAACCTTTGTTGTCATTTATTCTATCTAGCTTGCTTTTAATTTCATCCTTTTCTTTTTCCAACAAATATACAGATTCCTTAAAATCTTTAACTTTCTTTTCAACATCATCGAAATCCATCCTTTCCATAGCGCTTTGCAATGCAGATTTCTTGTCATTTAGCTTGTTATAAACATTCACAGAGTTTGCCCTTACAGATTCGAATTTGTCTATCATCAGCATCTCATCTATCTTCTTCACTCTCTGTCCCCTGCCTAAGGTCAAAAAGTAATCTAAATTGTTCTGTTCGGAATAGATTGCTTTGCTGAACGTTTCATAGTTAGTCTTCAATATCTTTTCAACCATCTCTGTGACTCTTGACGTGTTGGTCTCCAGAAGCTTGCCGTTTTCCCTTATTTCAGAATAGCTTGTTCCTTTGTTCTTTTCTATAGTTCTTTTTATCACATAGTTCTTATCTTTTAGGAAAAATCCAATTTGGATTTCTGCTTTGTTCTTGTCTGTAGGTCTTCTCATGATAGTTTCATCGAGTTTCACTTTCTTCGCTTGTAAATTGGGGAAAGTGCCGAAAAGTCCGAAGCATATTGCATCTAAGATCGAACTCTTGCCTGTGCCTACATTTCCTATTATAGCATTCGTACCGTTTACAAACTCTATCTTAGAATCTAGATGCGTTTTCCAGTTCTTCAAAGTCATCTCTCTTAGCATAACATCACTTTTTCAAAATAGACTGCTGTCCTGACAAGACATTTACAACAGTCTCTATGTTGTTTTCGGATAAAAGATGGAAGATATCCTCTCCTTCAAAACTGTTCTCGAATCCGAGTTCCTGCAAGTTTTTGTTCAAGATAGATATCCCAACATCCTCTATGGACATTTTCTGTTCCATCAGGTTTTTTAGTATCTGCATCTTGCTATCGACTCCATCCTTTACAAGCTTCTTTGTGAACATGACATTGGCTTTATTTTCATATTTCCTTCTTATAGTTTCCAGATCCCTTTCCAACAGTTTAGTCTCCTTGCCTAAAAGTCTGAACCTCACAATAGGCTTCTTATTGGAAGGTGTGAGTAATAGCTGTTTCAACCTATGTTCCATCTGGTCGCCAGCATCACCAGCATCTACTTGAATATCTTCATAATAGAATCTTCTTGATTTTTCCAAAGGTATAAACCTGGCTTCTGGTTTATCCTTCAAGATTATTTCATAGTATCCTTTCCTAATCTCAGCCTCGCTCTTTTCAAACTGCGTGACAACTGTGCTGCCAGGCATGATGAACTTTGTATTTCCCAGGTTCTCCTCCTTCTGTTCGTGTATATGTCCGTTCACTATAAGATCGAAACCTTTCGGCAGATTGGACAAGCTTATCGTCGGGGGTTCTATCGGCGAGAAAACATAAGGTTCTATACTCTGATGCATAAGCAGTATGTTGAAGCAGCCTGGTACCGGTTTAGGATTCCACTTGTCAAGTACTGGTTTCGCATAAGTTTCAGGTACGTTTGACATTCCATGAACTGCTACTTTCACTCCATCTTTTTCAAAAACTACAGTATGCAGATTCAGATGCAACAATATCCCAGCGTTTTCCAACGCCTGCACAGCATTCTGTTCCTCTTTTGTTCGCCTGTCATGGTTGCCATGTATAGCTACCACTGGCAGATGTCTCAATGTTCTTCTCTTGACTATCTCTTTCAGATCCTTGCTCGAATCTATCAGCTTGATGCCTGGATTATCCACCAATAAAGGCTTAGACAATACCCTCATCGCATCCGCCCATGTCTGTGTTTTGGGCATCCTTACATGAAACAAATCCCCGCCCAGTATT
>DATDXT010000029.1:0-3250 GCA_035289185.1 archaeon
ATACTCGTTTTCGTGGTAATTTTCAACTTCACGACAAATCTTTTCCAACCCAGAGCAGTGGCCAATATAATAGAAACATGCCAGACTATTTGCAAGGGCGAACTGAGTAAAAACATCGATTTAAGCAATGGACCATGTCTGCTCAATCCTATACCTAATTATGAAGACTGGGTCTGTGATGTTTCTCACTGGCCAAGGGAAGCCGTGGATGGTAATGAGACAAACCAATGTTCAGAATATACTAAAACTGCAGATCATTTTGTAGAGGTTTTCCCCAACTGTAGTTTCATAAGAGCAGTCTAACCGTAGCTTCTCCATTTGTGTCCACATTTAGTACATGTATAGAAAAGTGTTGGAGGCTCGTCGGCTGCACGCATCTGTCTCATGAACCAATATGCATCGCTGTTATCACATTTAGGACAAATCACTTTCGTTTTAGGCAGATGCTTTGAATCGTCGTCATCTTCATCGTCAATAACGACTACTTTTCTAGTGCTCTCCACTTTCCTATTTATAATTACCATAATCTAACCGTAGCTTCTCCACTTATGTTTGCATTTAGTACATTGGTAGAATATCGTAGGCGTGGCAGATTCTTCTGTCAATCCAGCAGTCTCCTGTGTCCACCAGTATGCTTTCTTGTTGGAGCATTCAGGACAAATCACATTTATCACAGGCAGTTCAGTCTCAACTTCTTTCTTGTCTATCACCACTATCTCCTTCTTGTGTTTGACGAACTTCTCATCCACAGATAGCTTCTTGTCTTTGCCTTTTGCCTTATACTTCTTGCCGCATTTCCTGCAGGTTAGAACTACGTTTTTACCTTTCTTCTCTGCAAAAAGCATATTGCCACATTTTTCGCAAAATTTCATCTGAACACACCGATTATTTTCATCAAAGCAATTTTAATATATCCTATTTTAGGTATTATAAAGATTACTTTTCCCTTTATTTGGCTCATATCTACACTCTTCTCGAACGGAAGCTGGCCATAGTTGTTGTCTCCCTTTGTCTGGTAAGTTCTATCTTCATTTATGTAGATTACTCTATGTATCACAGGTGCTGTTTGTTTCGCGTCAAAGACTATGATGTCTCCTATTCTGTAGGATTTTTGACCTAAGATAACAGGCATATCACCGAGTGAAAATCCATTTTTGAAGTGCCATGTGTCAACGAATGATTTGTTGTATTGAAGATTGGTATCTAGCCATCCATAGTAAGTGCGTGCAGGATCGTCATGCTGCATGGATGATGAGACTACGACCACCAAAGGAACATTTGTTGAAAGTGCAAAGCCTACTGCATTGTAAATCACAAATGCCATGAAAGCTCCGCCATAGATGTAGCCTAGCAGGTCGTCATTTTTCATATATACAAGGAAAACCACAAGTACGAACAGTTCGAAATAGACTATGATTGAGCTTATCTTGAAGATGAAGAAGAATATCAGAATGCCTATGATGAAATATACTAATGTCTTTACAGATGCTTCCTGCAGCCTGTTCTTGAACTTAAACTTCAATTTTTTCTTCATGCTCTTCCTTTGCTCTCGCCTTTTACTATTGCTGTTGCCACAATATGTGCCACCCTCAAAGGTTCTGGAATAAAACTATGTGTGGTGCTTAGGTTAATTATTTCTTTCGTTTCTTTGTCTGTCAATCCGACTGCCTGGTAGTAGACTTTTTGGCCGTTAGGCAAGGTGTGTGATTTGACTCTGCCCGCTTTATTCACAATCTCCAATCTTTCCTTGTAGTCCTTGAACATCTTCAATGCATCCTTCACTTTTTTGATGTCAGGATGTTTTCTGTTGATGACAACAATCGGCAATCTTGTTTTCTCATTAATTTCTTTTATGTCTATCAGGTTGAAACCGCCGAATGTCAAGCCGTCAGTCATTATCAACTTTAATTGCTGCTTGTGTCTGCTGGAGTTTACTATCTTTATCAATTTTTCCGTAGCATCCAATCCGTCTACCCGAACATCTGTCCTGAGCATCCCATCAAGAAATTTTCCACCCCTGAAGATTATGCCTACAAGAGGAGTAGTTCCTTTTTCCTTGGTAACAAAAGGCCCGTCATCAAATCCGATTATCCTTATCTCTTCCTTGAACATAATAATCAACAGGGTATAATTATCATTTAAAAACCTTTAGAAGTAATGTTATTAAAGTGATTTTTGATGAATCCAAGAAAACTGCCTGCATTCAAGAGATGGCTGTCACAAGCCTATCCAAGATTGGGAGAAGCGTGGAGAAGGCCCAGAGGAAAGCATAGCAAGGTGGAGCTTAAACAGAAGAGCAAGTTCAAGATGCCTAATCCATCATACGGCGCGCCAAGGAACTTGAGGTTTTTGCATCCATCAGGATTCAAGGAAGTACTTGTTTTCAATTTGAAGAGTTTGGACAGCGTAGACCCAAAGACAGATGCTGTAAAGATAGCGCATGTCGTCGGAAAAAGACTGAGACTGCAAATGGTAAAGAAAGCAGACGAGTTGAAGCTGAAGGTTTTGAACCCTTAAATAGTTTAATAGATAACTTTTTTAAAGTGGTTAAATGGTAATAATAGTTCATGATATAAATGAGTTAAGATTGGACAAAATTACACAAGTTGGAAATCCTTTTGTAGTACAAATTGCACACAATCGTACAGATGAGCAATTTCTAGGAATAGTACAATATGGTGCAAAGAGAAGCGGATTAAATGTATCCGAAATCACTATTTATCACGTAGGCAGTCCTGATTTAGGAGAAAAATATGAGACGATATATGCTGTTCAGGCATATAAACCCAAAAAACTTCCAGGTGTTTGAAGTATGTTCATAGACCTTGGAAATATACCACATATTGTCAAAACTTTATCTGAAAACAATGTACTGCCATATACTATAGCTGAAAACATTGTAAAAACTATCACCGAAGGACGCAAACAGTTTGAAAGTTACGTAGACAGTTTATATCTAAATGATTTGAGAGCATCGATACTAACTATTTGCAAAGAACCTACAGATACTAACATTTATGCCGCCTTAGAAAAGGTAGAGAGATACTTTGATGCAACTTCTATAAATTTATATGGAAATGATGGAGAAAGGTTAGAAAATTTGGCAAGACAACACAATCTAGATTTTTTAAAAGGTAAAAGAGAGACAGGTGTCCATAAAGGACAAGACGTCTATACAATTTATTTGCCTCAGAGTGAAGATGCCCAAAAACTACTTAGTGAAATTACTTATTTTATAAAAGCAAATGGA
>DATDXT010000030.1:0-6376 GCA_035289185.1 archaeon
CCATTGATGGACAGGACAGTCTTGATTGCAAACACTTCCAACATGCCATAAGTGCTACATCAAAACCTTGGTCACGGAAATATTCTGCAATTGTAATTCCTGTGTAGACCGAAGCTTCACGTGCGGCTACTGGCATGTTGGAAGTGTTTGCAATCAAGACTGTCCTGTCCATCAATGGTGCTCCTGTCTTTGGGTCAGTCAAGTGAGGGAATTCTGTAAGTACCTCAGTCATCTCATTTCCTCTTTCACCACAACCTATGTAAACGATTATGTCAGCATCGCTCCACTTTGCAAGTTGCTGTTGTGTTACAGTTTTTCCTGAACCGAATGGACCAGGTATAGCTGCTGTCCCACCTTTTGCAATCGGAAACAGTGTGTCAAGAATCCTCTGGCCTGTGATAAGCGGAACTTCTGGGAACAATTTCTCCTTGTAAGGTCTTGACTCTCTTACAGACCACTTGTGTGATAAAAATAATTGCTTGTCGTCCAATTTGCCGACAGGTTCGGCGACAGTGAACTTTCCTGCATTGATTTCAGTTATTTTTCCTTTCATGTTCGGCGGCACAAGGATCTTGTGGACTGTATGTTTTGTTTCCTGCACAGTACCTATAATGTCTCCACCAACAACTTCATCTCCGACTTTAACCTTTGGTTTGAAATCCCATTTCTTTTTCTGATCCAAAGCGAATGCATATATTCCTCTTTTGATGAAATCTCCACTTGTTTCCTTCAAAACTGGCAATGGCCTTTGAACACCGTCATAAATCTGTGAAAGCAGACCAGGACCCAATTCTACAGACAAAGATTTTCCAGTGCCTTCTACAAGTTCTCCCGGTCTCAATCCAGTTGTATCCTCATAGACTTGTATAGTAACCTTGTCCCTAGAGATCTGAACGACCTCACCCATTAATCCTTCCTCTCCGACTCTGACAAGCTCGTACATCTTTGCATGCAGACCTTCTGCTATGACGACCGGTCCCGATATTCTGAATATCTTTCCTTTTCCTATTTCCATAAGTCAACACCTATCCCTTTTCTTATAAGTTCCCTCAAGTTTGCACCCTGTCCTTTATCAGATATTGTGATGAGCACAGGCTTAATCGTTTTCTCCAAAGACCTTCTCGCTTTTATGTTAAGGCCATTGAATTGTCCTTCTTCCATCACAAGTACCCCTATTTCTTTTATGTTTAAAACTTTTTCTATTTCACTTTCCACGTTTTCATCTGCCACATATGTATTTTTCACGCCAGCAAGTGCAAATCCTGTTACGAAATCATCTGTTCCAATGATAGCTACTTCCATTTAAACCACCAACTGCTTGGCAACAACTTCCTCTGACAGATTGGAATGCTTGCCTCTTGCTATAATTCTTATGTTGTTTACTTCGTTCTCCTTAGCGATGAAAAATCCTATGACAGGTTTGCTGTTCCTGCCAACTCCGTGAACCATCTTCAATCCTTTTTCTACAAGTATCCTCTTGAACAAAACTCTAGTTTCTACATTGTCCTCTTTCATCAGCGCTTTCAGTTTCTTCGGCTTCTCATGCGGCAACAACTGGACTTTTATCTGTACTTTCTCTCCCCTCAGTTTGTTCAAGGTGTTCTTCACCCATATTTCGAACCTTATGTAATCCTTCAGTTCCTTTTCTGCTTGCTGCAGTACAGTCGTATAATAGTACTTGTCTAGTTCATCCTCCATCTGAGGTATATTGCCGATGTTATTCTTCATAATGTTGTAGTATTCTGTGTCTTTGAAAAGTTCCATAGCGTCATTCACAGTAGCTGCTCTTTTGACTGCCTGCTCCAAAAACTGTCTGGAAAATTCGCCGCATGCGATTAGCTCGTTAATTATCTTCTCCTCGGAAGCTTTCGAGTTCTTACCGCTTATAATCGTCTTCAAGTTATGCACATCATATCTTTTCAGGTAAAGTCCTATCTGGTTCTTTGCCTCTTCTATCGAGAACCCCAAAATTATCTGGAATGTCCTCTCCAAGTTTTTATTCAATGCATACTCTAGCAGATTGACACCTTTGAACCTGAATCCCAGTTCCTCAATCTCCTTCTTGTATACGCCTTGGCCTAAGGATATTGCTATCTCAGGAAGAGACATCTTCATGAACCTTTGAAATTCATCATGCTTCAACAGAAAAGACTTCTTGACCTTTACACGTGTGTTCGTGTAGGCATAGCCGCTTCCTTTCTTCTTCGATGATTTAAAAAATCCTTTTCGTGACATCCGTCATATACGCCTCCTTCAATCTTTCAAGAAAAGTTTCAAACGTGTAATCAACCCTTATTTCTTGGGCTTTATTCTCCGCTATTATGCCTCCAGCAGAATTTATTGTGCCGTTCAAGTTGAGATTTTTTATGTTGGATATCACATGCTTGTCTTTGTCGTTCACATAGATGAATGCAATGTCTATCTCCTTCCTTGCCTTTTCTAGAAGTTTGTTTATCATTCTGCTCCTGTCGTCTCCTTCCATCTTCTCAACTTTTCCCTTAAGTTGCGAGAATATCTCATCTACCACATCTTTCTTGGCTTGCAGTATCATCTTATTGGCTTTCAAATTTTCAGTCGAACTGTTCATGCGTTCCAAGTCATGCACCATCCTTTCAGTTTCTGCTCGGAATTCCTCCCTCCTCGCTTCAGCCTTCGATTTTGCATCGTTCGCTATGGCTTCTGCTTCCTTTCTCCCATCATCTATTATTCTCTGGCTCTCTGCTTGCGCTTGGGCCAGTATTTCGCCTACTACGTCGTCCAATGCCATTTTCAATCTCTTTTTAAATTTTACCGAGCAACAGTATCGCTATTACGAGACCAAAGATCACCAGTGTCTCTGGGATTACTGTGAATAGCAATGCCTTACCGAACAATTCGTCCTTCTCAGCAACAGCACCGACTGCAGCAGCACCTATCTCGCTTTCTGCAATTCCAGCACCGATTGCTCCACCAGCTATTGCGATTCCAGCGCCTATTGCTAACAATCCTGTTCCTATGTCAACTACCATTTTTTTACCTCCTGTTTGTGTTAGTAGTTCCGAAGGGGCTGTACGAGTAGCCTCCCCCTTCATAAAACTTTGTGAAAAATTCCACATAATGAAGCCTCATCGATTGCAGGAATGCTCCTACCAATCCTAATAGAAAGTTTAGTGTGTGCCCCATAAAGAATATTCCTATACCAGCAATTATTGATATGCCACCTTTAGAGATTAGGCTAAATGTCCCGTCGTTGATTATTGTTGCCAAAGATATCGATGCCAAGCCAAATGCATACAGTCTTGTGTAAGACAGGACGTTTGACAGTAGTGTGGGCATCTCTATGATGCCTATCAATCCTTCGCCCTTGAAAAGCATCAGTATAGATGTAAAAAATATTGCCATCCCAGGAAGTTGCAATGCTGTCATTCCGTTGAAGATGCTCAGAGCCACCATCAACGCCCCAGTTTCTAGCAAAAGCCAAGAACCTTTTGAAAAAATCGCACGTTTAATCCCATGTTTTACATATTCGTTGATAAATCCAAGTACAAAGCCTAATGTTATCTGGAATAAGCCGGCGCCTATTGTTATCATCAATAAGCTGTTTATGTCTTGCACCCTGTTAAAAATCGGATGAGCTGTAAACTCATAGCCGAAAAACTCACCGAAAACAAAACCGAATACAAGTGTTGAAATCGAAGAAATTATAATGATCTGTTTGATTGGCAAGAATCCCCTGCCGAATTTTGGAGCGACTAGCATTATAAGAATCAAGGAAATAATTCCATATCCTATGTCCCCTAGCATGAAACCAAAAAACAGAGGATAAGTGATGAACATGATGAATGTGGGATCAATCTCATGGTACTTTGGCAGAGAATACAGCTTTAGCAAAAATTCAAACGGCTTCGCCGGCCTTACATTTTCCAGCACAATTGGCGGATCCATCTTTGTCTCTAACGTCTCTATTTCTATCTTTCCTTTTGCAGTTGCTGTTATGGATTCTTTCAGCACATCTGCTTTGTTCTTCGGTATCCAGCCAGTAGCTACAAATGCATTTTTCGTAGATGCGAACCTTAATGGAGCCTCAGCCTTCTCGTTCAGTTGGGTAAGTGCAAACTCATAATCGAGAAGAAATCTTGCATTGTGTCTTTTCAATTCGTCCAAACTCTTTTCTGTCTCTGCAATCTGCTTCCTTGTGTTTTCCAGCCTCTCAGGAAGATTATTGAAATCAGCATTCTGTATTATCTGATATTCTGTGAATCCTGAAGATGATAGCAGTTCTTTTGCCTTTTCGCCATCCCTCTTTTTAACTATAAGTGCAATAGAGAACTCTTTTTCTATTTCCTTTTCATTCAGCTGGTAATTCTTGAAAGTCTTTTCTACTTTGTTCTGCAAGGATGATTTTGTCTTTCCAATGAAAACCTTTACTGACGACAGTCCTGTGACATCCTTTGATTTCATTCCAAGTATGTACATGGGATGGTTCAACAGCTCAATCCGCTTGTTCTCTTCTGATTTCAACCCATCTCTTTCATCAACAAGCCTTTTGAATTCCTTTTGTATCTTATCGAAGATCTCTGTTGACTCCCTGAACTTCCCAACATCGTTCGGCTCGCCGGTTATCTTGAAAAAAGAAATCATGGATTTTACATTCAATAGCTGTTCAGAATAGAATGCAGCATCTTTCATCGGTTTTCCTATGTCCAGAAAACTATCCTCAGATTTCTTGAAATCCACCAAGTGCAAAACTTTCATGTCATAAAGAGTCTCTATAACATTTTGGACGTTCTTGTTGACGCCGATTATCCTGACAAGTTCCATCTTCTGCGGCTTAATCACTGAGTATCATCTCCATGAATTTTTGGTATAAGAAATCAACTTCGTTCTGGACTTTCTTCTCAGCCTCCCTCTTAATTTTTTCAGCTTTTGTAGTGTCAATCTTCAGGCCTTTCTGCTGCTTCTCGCCAAGCTCGGCTCTCACTATCTTTATCCTAGCTTCCCTCTCTTCCTTCATCTCATTCTCGTATCTTTCAAAGATTTCACTTGCCCGATTTCTAGCTTCTGCTACCAATCTGTTCTTCTCCTCATTGGCCTGCTGCACCATTTCGGCAGCTTTAGCCTCCGCTTCCTTTATTTTCTCTAAAGTTGGTTCGGCAGACAATTAGACACCATTTATAGATTGTACAATGTTCCTTTAAATTTTTATTTTAAAAGTATAAACTCAATAAAATTTTACTTTGCCTTCCAAAGACGGTATCATCAACGTTTTGTCAAAAATAAAATCGCACGGTCCACGGCTCTTCAATTTTTTAGTCCTTTTACCACTCATCCACATTCCCCGTTTCACCCATTTCTTGTCGTCGTACGATTTTTTCAATTCCTCTATTGTTTCCAGTTCGTCTTCTGTGAATGCCTCGACAGACGCATTTGGACACATCTTTTCCACCAGAGAATTATACAATTCTTCCTCTCCTATTTCAGATTCCATGTCTACAGAAGTTATGACCTTCGATGCTTCTTCTTTATAATCCTTCAACTGCACGCCATCTATCTTCAAAATATTCAGCATCTCGTCCAGATTGTCGTACCTGTATCTGAGCGATCCGTGTATAAGCAAATAGTCCTTCCTAGCTACCATAGCAGCGTTTCCTATTTTCCTACCATTCACCAAGATATCATTGTTGCCTTTTAGGTTTGCATCTATGCCAAGGTATTTCAAAGCTTCGCAGACCTTGCTGCACCATTCTTTGTACCTTTCTGGAAAATTAAATTCGCTTACTCCGTGAGTCGGGTCTATTATCGTAAATCCTATATAATTCTTGTCAAGATAGACTGTCCTACCGCCCGACTTGCGCCTAACTATCTGAGCTCCTAATCTTTCAGCCTCGTTTACATCAACATCCTTATACAGATCCTGTCCAACTCCTATCGACACTGTGGGTGTCCATTTTGAGAAGACGACTATCGGCCCTCCTTTGAGGCTGTATTCAAGCGCATCATCTATAGCAGTATTGGTGATTCCATCCCTTGTCTGAATAGGTATTACCCTGTAAGCTTCCATAATTATCCTTCAATCTCAATTTGTATCCAAACAATTTAAAATAGACCCGTTTTATAATAAAAGACAGCCAAATAGTTATTTATATGGCATTAGACCCGATACTGACATTCTCCATGCTGCTCGGTCTGAGCTTCCTGTTCGTTATCATACCTGTAGTATTGTCATTCTTCATGAGGCCAAGGATATCCGACAAGCAGGAGAAGATACCTTACGAATGTGGCGAGCTGCCAGTAGGTTCTGCAAGGAACCTGGGTTTCGGCTACTATGCCTATGCAGTCATCTACCTGATTTTTGAGGTATCGCTTGCACTAATATTCCTTCTTGCAGTCAGCATAA
>DATDXT010000031.1:0-18496 GCA_035289185.1 archaeon
AAGTGGGATTACGATCGTGATGATCAGTACTATTTTAAAGACGTGGTAGCGGCCGGGACTGTTGATCTTGTAACTGGTGATATGTGGTATGCAGATGATAGGAAATGTCTCAAGAAGGTTGGTGGGAAATGGGATGCTTCGAGTACTTCTAAAATCGTAGATTTGAACTCTGATGCTCATTTTATAATAGATCTTCACTATCCTGACAATCGTAAATTATTCGATAGACTTCCAAATGTAAAGTTTAGGGACTATGGGTCTACTGCAGTTCATTTTGCTATGATTGCAGATGGTAGATTGGATGGTTTTGTAAGCCTTCATCAGAAAAGTCATGAGCTTGGTCCAGGCTACCTGCTGATAACAAAGGCTGGTGGTATTGTTACTGGTGGGGATGGCAGACTTCTGGACTATAAAACTTATGATTTCAGTGCAAGCGTTCCTGTGGTAGCTTCTGCAAATCCAACCTTACACAACAAGATATTGGCTGCTCTAAACAAGTATCCGTCTTGTTTTTAATAGTTGTCGTGTTAATTAAAAGATTATGAAAATGGTTAAGGATTTTAGGCTACTGACGTTGATAGCCATAACTTTAGTCTCGTTGCTGGTTATTATTTCGCCGTTTATATTTAAAAAAGTCGGTGTTGTAGTTACTGAGGTCGATGCAAATGCAAAATGTTCTAATCTTGTTGTTGGCGGCATAATTTCCCAGGCAAGCGGCGGTGATGTAAGAACTCCTGAAGATTTTGACAGGCTTATAAAATATTCAAGTGTTGGATCTTATGTTTCTATGGTTGTAGACAACAACCCAGGAGGATGTAATGTTTTATCTGATAGTAGTGTTGGATTGAAAGTTGATAGTGTAAAACCAGTTTTTATAAAAATATCTCCAGATCTTCAGGGAAGTATCAAATATTTCTTTAAAGCAAATGACGCATCAGATAAGGATTTTAACAATATAGCAAATGTAATACAGTCTAGAATAGAATCTTTAAACTTGCAATATGTCAAAGCTACCAAAGAAGATAATTATGTTGCTGTAAATGCCGGACTGAATGACAATGTCGATAATTTGATTGTGCCGTGCAAAATAGTCGGTAAGATTGTGACTGTTTTGAACTTGCAGGATGGTGCTGGCAATCTAAAAATCGGCAATAACACATATTATACGCAGTTTGTGAAGGATGTTATAAGACTAAATGGTTCTGAATTCAAAATGAATGAAAATTTCGTATTTGGCGGGATTTCACTTGAATTCACGAACGTCACAAACTCTTCTGTGACTCAGAATGTATATTTCTTAAACAGTGATGATGTAATGTCTGTTGTTTCGACTGGCGGTATAAATTACGATTCTCCTTCTAGAGAATATTTCTTTAGTGCACAATTTGTTCCTTCTCCAAGAAGTATCAACATCTTCAAAGACGTGACTAAACATATGAATACTATATTGTCTGGAAGTCAGGTAGTTTTGAATGGTAGGATAGAATATTATTTAGACGGTGTTTTGCTGTCTAGTCTGCCAATACCCAGCACTGTAGTCACACAGCCGCTGCAATCATTGTCGATAGTCGGTTTAAGTACTAATCAGAACTATTTGAATGAACTAAGCAAAAAAACTCTAATGTGTTTGAATTCTGAGTCTTTGAACTTTAATTTGGAGAAAGCAAGTAGTGGATTTGTTAAACCTTTGTACAAAAATTTGATTTATTATTTATTACTTGCCTCTGTAATTATACCTGCTTCAATCTCTGCTGTATTATTCTTTTTAAAAAGGAAAGCTAGAGAGATTTTACTTTTATTAGTTATTCTTACACAGATACCTGTTACTTTAGGAATCTTGTCTTTAACACAAAAAGCGTTTAGTGCAGGTTGGGTGCTAGACTTGTATACTCTGCTTGGAATATTGACCTACACTTCATTTTCATTTCTTCATGTAAGATTTGAAAGTAAACTAAATGGCAAGAAATTATTGAAATATTTGGATTTGGTGATATTTGCTATAGCTTTTGTTTTATTGTTCACATCTTTCAAAGGATTTGGTATGTCTTTTATTGTTGGATTGCTTCTGAAAGTGGTCTTTTATAAATACATTTTCAAGACTTTAAGTTTAGGTAGCCTTTAAGGTCCAATGTCTTTGATTTCATTTCACCAGAAAAAAACATTATTTCACCGCTACATTCACTACATTTTCCAACCAGAGGCAGATAGCCATATGTTTTATTGCATTTGTTGCAAATGAACCCGTCTAATGATTTGAGTATAGTTGCTTGTGAATTTCCGTTATGGCTCTTATCGTTGTTCATGTTGAATATGTCACTTATCAGCATCTGCTTGCCTACTCTAAACAGCTCACCTTTGTCTACACCCATAGCCTCAAAGACTCTTTCCAATGGTGGCAATAATTGATTTTCTATGTAGTATTTGGAATCTATCTTCAATCCGTGCTCTTTGACATATGTCAAGTCTTCTGCCCTATCCGAAATATTTTTGAGTCCTTTGACAATTACAAATCCTATCCTGTCGCCGACAAATGGAGCTGTTCCTATATCTCTTTTTCTCATCTTCTTCATCAATTCTACGTGCGGTTGTGCTCCTTTATATTCTTCGGGTCTCTTTGATATGCCTTTTGTAATGACAAGTTTTTCCAGATCAATCTTGTTTTCCTGTAGATTTTTGACAATTTCTTTCATATAGTTCAATGCTTTTTCTGGATTTTGCTCTTTCAAAAGTATGTTCAGTATCGTGTTCAACACTTCTGACACAAGATTGCACCAATCTCTTCTTACTGTCTCTATTCCTTTCATTATCATTTTCTCTTTCAATTCATCGCCGGATTTCTCAAAACTCCATCCTACATATCTTTTCTTACTGAGTATGATCAATGATTTGAAAACATTTTCCACTTTGATTTTCAGAACTCCTTCGAATTCTTTGTTCAGAATTTTTGCTATTTCATCTCCTACTTCAAATGCTTTATCCATATCTTTTGTTGTTGTCTCTATCATGGCAGAATCTGTATCGCCGTAAATAACTTTGTATTCTGTCTTGCTTTCCACAATTTCCTTCATCTTTTGTATGTAATATCTTCCACAGCTTGTTATTGCATTTGCTATGTCCAAAACATAGAGTCTGGCCATCATGAAACCTGTGTAACCATAAAATGCATTTGTCATCCTTTTCAATGCTTCTTGGTTTGCATCGAGTGCTCTTAATTTCTCTTCGATTCTTTCCTTCTTCATTTCGTTCTTTACTTTACCTCTTTCGTCAATAAGATTCTTGACAATTGTGGGGATTATTCCTTGTCTTATTTTTGTAGATACGAATTCTGTACCATATGGTGTTTTCAGTGTTTCGTTTGATTTTTTGCTGGTTTTTGTGAGGATTGTTGTTGGACATATGTTGAATGCCATAAAGATGGATGGATACATTGATGCAAAATCTAGATAGGCAACGTAGTTAGTATGAAGTCCTGCAATCGGGTCTAGAACAAATGCTCCTTTCAATTCTTTTTCCTCTCTTTCTCTTTCCCTGTTCATAATTTCTATGTCGGATGGCTTGTTCGGTATCACAAACCCTTGTTTGTTGAACTCTCTTAGAAGTATGTTGTCGACTTTAACTGCTTCGCCACTGTCCATGGCATCCTGCAGTAAAACCCCGGATACTAAACTTACACCTATGTATTTATCCAATAGTTGTTTCTCCAAAACTATTCTTAGTGCGAGTACCGAGTCTTTTCTTGCATATTCTATCAACAGTTTTACATCTTCCGGCTTTCCATTCCAATACTTTGGTATGTCGTTTTTGACTATGTCTATTTTTCCTTCCCCAAGTATATGTTGCGAGACGTCCTCGAGACTATATCTTTTCAGGCCTACGAAGAATCCTCTCTTGCTCATTTCTTTTATTATTGTATATGGATCTACTATGATCCTGCCAGGTATTGAATTCAGAAACAGATTTTCTCTCAACTTTCTGGTATTCAGTTGTTTTTGATTGCATCTTCCGATAGTCTTAACCAACCCTAAAATTCTCATTCTTTCATTTATGTAAGGCAGGTCGAAACTGTTTATGTTATAGCCTGTTATCACATCAGGATCGTATGTATCGATTATTTCCATGAATTTCATCATCATTGCTTTTTCGTCGGGGAACTCTAGTGTATTGCTGTTGGCTAGGCCAGAGTATTTAGCGACAAGGACAAGCGTTTCCTTTGAATTTATTTTTGGGTTGAATGCAAGAGATATCATTATTACAGGATCTTTTCTTGGATCAGGCATGCCCTCTTTTCCAGCGACTTCGATATCGAATGACAAATATTTGAATTCTGGTGTTTTGATTTTATCCAGCGGTTCTATTTTTTGTGCATTGATCTTCTTTGCCGTCTTAACCAACTTGGTTGAACTCTCCGGTTCGCCGGTGACTTTTATCCATCTCATGCCATAGATTCCAAAATCTGCCATGAACCTGTATTTGAAAAGTATGTCTGCTTCAAAGATCTGCTTCACAAAAGGGAATCTTTTCAGATGATCCCTTACGTCAGGAACTTTTGACGGATCATTCAGTATTATTTTCATCAATTTTGTCTTCTCATCATTGTATCCGATTGGAAGGAATCTTTCCACCATCTCATGATTTTCATAAAAACTTGAGAAATTATTCTTAATCTCTTTAACGGCTGACTCTTGATCTGATGTTTGTATATAGAAATACGGTTTGTACTTATCGTAAAAAACTGTTACTGATTCGCCATTTTCATTCTTGCCGAAAATCCTTACGACTGTTTTGCCGCCAACGTTAATATAATCACAATCTAGAACTTGAAGTATTGTCTCCATGTTTAACTTTACCCCAGACTAATTTTTAAGCTTTCATATGTTTGTAAATCTATGAGCCAACATATGTTTTCTTTCGCATTTTCATCAATCGATATCAGTATTGTATTTTTATAGATGGACTTTTCATTTTTACCGGCATTTGAAACAAAAATGTCTGGTGCTGGGTTTATTATGAATGGTGATATTGCAACGTCATTTATTTTTTTATAATTAATCATCCTTTTTTTCAAGAAGTTGGTCATGGTTTGTATAGGATTTTCATTATTTGGAAAGAATTTTTGGCCGCAGACAAGTATTGTAGTCCCGTCTACAGAAAATAACGCTATTTTGTCAGCATCGATAGTTAAGATGTATGATTTTTCGTATTTGTCTTTGTGGTTTTTTAGGACATTTTGTATGGCATCTTCAGAATTCTTGTTAGAAAAGATCACTGCTGTTTTTTTATCTGGTAATTTGCGGTTTTTGAATAAAGGTATGTCTGGGGTTATGATTTTTGTTATACGTATAACATTTTCATTCTCACACAAAAAACCTATGACATCATTCAACTCTAGAATCTTCAGTTGCTCTTCATCTAGCCCGTATGTTGATACATCTATTGTTCCTGTATTGTCCTGAAGTGTGAGAAGCTGATGTTTATTGTCTATACTTATGATTTCAGCTATGAGGGAAAATATTTTGACATTCTGCCCTATCTTGTTTATAGAAATAATGTTAGTCAGCTCCCACCTGTTTTGTAAGATGTTCCTCATGCTATCGTATGTGTTAAGCTTGTCTTGTATTATCTCATCGATTGTTATGTTGTCTTGTAATTGAGGATTTTCCTGTATTAATATAGGGGATTGATTTTCTTTTTGAGCTTTTTTGTCTATTTTTTTAACGTCTTCAAGATCGATTGTCAGCTTGTCGTCCTGCTCAGCCTGTTTTATTATTTCATAAAGAATATCTTCTGTAAGGTTGTTTTCATGTATGTATTTTATGCTATCTCTGTTTATCTGCAAGCCTTTGTTGATTACTTTGCTTAGAATGTCTTTTTCCTTCATCATTATAAGAAATGGATTATTTCTTTAAAATATATACAGTTAGCCCTTTTTTACCTTCCTTTTTAGAATGTGGAAGATCTATGGGTTGAATCTTGTCGTTGCTTACAAGTTCACTTACATACTTCTTTACAGTGTTCCAGTTTATCCTTTGGTTTAAGTTTTTAGACAGTGTTTTGGCCAAAAAAGATATTGTTAATGGTACATTGGCTGAAGAAAGCAGACTTACTATCTCTGATTGTATAAGAAACCTTTTGGACGGTCTTCCCCTTTTCATAATAACTATTTCTATCAAGTTTCCAAATAAATTTATCATTTTTGATAACATGGTTTGAGTAGCTAGCAGGTGTTTTTTTATTATTATTTATTATTTTTACTAAAAATATATATATATAATAACATTGTTATATTTATTAAATATTTTGTGATTAAAAAATATAATTAAAATAAAAACACCCGGTCTTTACATATTATCTAAATCAGAAAAGGATAGTATATAATTAAATTAGGAAACAACATTTTTTCATTTAGAGTAGACATTTTAAAATTACGATAATATATAATTAAATTTGGACTATTCATAGTTAACATTTGAATTATTATAATTAATTTTGGTATTGTTATAGAAATTGTATGTTTTATCATGATTTTTATAAGAATTGTTATAATTTGAAGTTGTTTATAAAGTAGTTTAATATTCTAGCTAAATCTTTCGATTTTACAACTCACTTTCTAGGTATTTCCTTTACAGATTTTATAATATCATCAACTTTCATCCATTTTACTTCTTGAACTTCCCCATCATTGAACACAAGCTTATTAATATTGCCTTTGAGTTGATAGAAAAATACCCTATTAAATCCTCTGTTTTTACCATCATCATACTTTTCCCACCCATAATCTATTAAATCAATAAAGCTGACTGTTAAGCCTATTTCATCTTTGATTTCATCAATTGTAGTTTCTTCGATGGTTTCTCCCGCTTTTAAGCGGGTATCCCAAACATATGGCCTTCAATTTGGATTAAGGTCTTTTGTTTTCAACCGCAAATGAACCAATATTTCGACTGAATTGTTTAGATTGCGATAAAAATAGATATTGGCTGTTCTATGCCATAATCTTTTGGAATGAATTATTTGACGGTGCTCTCTTTTCCCTGTTGGAACGTTGTTTTCATCCACAACTTTTAAATATTCAACCTTCACTAACATATTTTATATTGAAATGGCAGTTAAAATCATCTATTTTGTACATGGGACAACAATTGATAATGAATTGGGTCTCGCTTCAGGATGGTCTCAAGTAGACCTGTCTGACAAGGGCATAGAGGAGTCCAAAAAACTTAGAGAAGCTGTTTTAGCCAAGCAGTTTGATGCCGTCTTTTGTTCTGATTTAAGAAGAGCTGTAGAAACTACTAATATTGTGTTTGGTGATAGGTACAAAATGATTAAAGACAAGAGGCTTAGAGAGTGTAATTATGGTGATTTTACCGGTAAACTATCTAAAGATTTCAAAGGAAAAATGACAGATTTTATCACAAATCCTTTCCCAAACGGAGAAAGCTATAGGGATGTTGAAGCAAGAGTAGGCAAATTCCTTGGTTTTTTAAAAGAAAAGCATGATGTTAGCACAGTAGCTATAGTTGCTCATCAGGCACCACAGCTGGCATTTGATGTGTTAGTAAATTATAAAAGCTGGAAACAGGCTATAAAAGAGGATTGGAGAAATAGTGGATCTTGGAAGCCTGGATGGGAATATATCTTTAGATGAACTTAGTCAAACCATTTATCAGAAAAAACTTAGTTATAACAGCTTTTACAAACATCTCCTTTTCATTTGATGGTAGATAAGAAGAAGGATTAGATCTATCAACTTTTACTACCAAGCCTATGTCAGATAGAACCTTCAATCTTTTTCTCAATGCTTCAATTCCTATTTTCATCTTATGAAGGTCTTTCATCTCCTTGAAAAGCAGAGGAAAACAGTAAGGTTTTGTGCTCATAGATGAATCTTTGTTGTTCATGTAAAACTTCCTCAAAATAATAATGTCAAAGAAATCCAACCTCTCTGCAAGCTCGTTGACTTCCTTCAGGTTTGGCACAAAATTCAGAAAACTTTCATTTATTTGTATGTCTTTTACGTTTTCCACACCTGATAAAATATCATTTTCAATCATTTTTTTCACAAAACATTTTTTCTGTAAGTTACTAAGCCTTTTTGATATATAAAAGCATTATTGTAGTGAATCAGTCATATCAAATTGAATAATTTTGCTTCGACACTATCTTTTTCAACATCAATTATCCCAACATATCCTTCTGGGAACCGTCCACAGTTGATAATTTTCGTATTTTTTATCGAATCTACACCTTTTGATTCATGAATATGCGAACAAACCGCAACATTTGGCTGACTTCTCTCTATGAATTTCCTGACAGCATCAGAGCCGACATGAATTCCATTAGGAATCATATCTAAAGTAGTATTTTTAGGCGGATTGTGTGTTAGTTGTATCTTAACTTCGGCTTTAGCCACATCCCTGAACGATCTTTCCAACCCAGCTTCTATTTCTATATCATCAGGCTCCAAAGGCAGTCCAAATGGAGTCTTAGCACCGCCAAACCCATAGAATCCAACACCATCAATTATTCTTCCTTTACCATGCAAGCTTATGCCTTCTTTATCGAACATGGAAATCAATTCTTTGTCCCAGCTACCAGGTACCACCAGAAGAGGCTTGTTGAAAGTTTTTAATTCTTCTATGATTATTTTCCCGAAGCTTGGCCTATCAAATCCTTTTGGAAAGACCGCATCTGTAAAATCACCAGGAGAAACCAGTACATCAAACTTTAAAGTCTCTAACAACTCGTAGAAGTTCAGTATACTTTCAACATCATTATGTATGCACCCAAGTATTGCTATTCTCATATCAACCCTATTTTACTATAGGTTCATAAATTAATTAGTATGTTCAGGAATAAAAGGAAAGGCTATAATGTTGAGAGAAAAATCAAAATTATGATGGAAAAGGACGGATGGAAGGTTATCAGAGCAGGTGGAAGCTTGGGAGAGGCTGATCTGGTATGTGTGAAGAAAGGAAATTGTGTTTTTTTGCAGATAAAATCTACTAAGAAGAAAACCTTCTATTATTACGGCTACAAAGATAAAGAATTTCAGGGATTTCCATTCTACCTAGTTGTTGATTTTGGATATGGTAAGATGAGAATACTTTTTCCTACACGACGAGTCGATTTCATCAGCGGTGAAGATTTCAAAGACTTTCTTAAAAAATTCAATTGAACATTTTCTATATAGTGGGTAGTAAAAACACCTTAGGAATTTAAATAAGTTCCATCAAACTAATCTTAGTGATTAACAATGGCAACTTCAGTAAAAGACATAATGTCATCTCCAGCATTGATGATAGACCAGGAAAAGACTGTAAAGTCAGCAGGAGAGCTGATGAAGAAATTCAGACGTGGCGCACTGGTAGTCGCTAAAAACAACAAACCTGTTGGAATAATCACAGACAGTGATTTGGTAAAAAGAATTGTGGCGACCGGATTGAACTCTGCTAAACTGAAAGTCAAAAAAATAATGAGCAAACCACTTGTTACAGTCGCAGTCAACGATGATGTTTTAGATGCAGTAAGGAAAATGAAAAAGATAAATGTGCACAGATTGCCAGTCGTAAATTCTGGCAGGGTTGTCGGAATAATCTCCTTGTCTGATATTGCAAAGACTTCTCCGGAAATAGCAGATCTTCTAGAATATAGATTGAAGATGAAGGATGAAGAACCAACGATAAAGAAGGAAACTACTGCTGGCATATGCGATTCTTGTGAATTGCATTCTGAAAAATTAGTGAATTTAAACGGGCAATGGCTGTGCGAAGACTGTGTCAATGACTCCGAAGAAGAATAGGTCTGTAAATTTATCATTTGTTATACGTATAACATTCATTCCAACTTAAAATCTTTTATAATAGTATAAACCGGTCCATTTCCAGATAATCTGCTTTCTATAAGTTGTATACTGTTGACCTCAAAAATCCCAAACCTTTTTGGTAATTTATTAATTTTCTCTATGAAAATTTTCTTATCTTCAATGTTTCTGACTCTGCAAAGTGTTAGATGTGTCTTATACGAGTCTCCTCCAACGTGTTTCTGCACGTTGACTCTAAGAGCATCCAATTTATTTCCGGGATCTCCCACATTCAAAGCTATGACTCTTACGAAATTCTGATTAGGTATTGTTGAAATTTCTCCTATCTCTACAATGAATTTTTCCTGATTTTTGACAGTTTTCTCCAAATTTTTTACAACCGTATCTATATTTTCAACATCTCCTAGAAAAGAAAGCGATACATGAAAGTTTTCCTTTTCCACCAGTTTGCCATCAACACCACAGTTCAAAATCCTCTTTTGCAGGTCAATCAACTCATGTTTTACGTGTTCAGGAATAAAAATACCCACAAAACATCTTACCATAGAACCAACAATCAGAAGTACTTCCCAATCTGTTTTTCCATTCTTTTGAGATTGAGTATGACGAATATAAGAAATGCTCCGACGGCAGAAATGGTATATGCACCGGCACCAACACCTAAACCAATCGCAGCAGTCGCCCACAAGCTTGCAGCAGTGGTTATGCCGTGAATGTGTCCTCTTGATGCTATAATGCTACCACCACCAATAAAACCAATACCAGTGACAATATTAGCTGCTACTCTGGCAGGATCTCCACCAAAAACATCTATCGACATTATAGTGAACAAAGCAGACCCAATACTTACCAACATATGTGTCCTAAGACCTGCTGGTTTGTGGCTAACTTCTCTCTCAATTCCAATCAATCCTCCAAAAAACACAGCTAAAATGAGTCTTATTGCAAATTCGATATCAGTTCCTATAAAAAACGCCATAAATTAAATTTAACGGCTAGGATATAAACCTTTAAATTAAGGAAAACAATATTTAATTATTATGGACGTAAGAATACGAGCAGGAGACATAGTAGGAAAGACAGTGATAAGCGAGGAAAGCGGCAGGAAGTTCGGTATTGTCGGCAATATCGACTTTATAACTGAGAGCGGAGAACTTCTGAATGTTGTCGTAGAGCAGCCTACCAAATATTTGGCTGACTTGAACTTGAAAGCTGATGACAAGGGAAGACATCTGATTCCATTTTCTGCTGTAAAATCTGTTGGGGACTTTGTAATAGTAAGCGAGACAGATCTGGTTTAAGACTGTTTTTACCTTTTAAAGAAATCCTCTATTTTAGGATCTGTTACTCTGAATTTTTCTGTCAACAAAGGATGTTTTTCCTTAAACAACAAATAAGCTTTATAGACAATATTTCTATAGCTGAAATGCCCTTGTACAGAAGTTCTGTCATTGCAGATATATTCAAGTTCTACATGATCCATCTTGAGAAGCATTCTTCTTCTAAAAGCCATTGGCAGAGCATATACACTCAGATGAGGGTTAATGTTTCCTATTTCCAATGCCAATTTTTTAGATTGCTCCATTTTATTTACATATTCTTGCTTGAAACTATTGACTATCTTTGGGTCATTTGGTGGACAAGGAATATCATATCCCAACAACGGAGATACTTTTTGTGATACATTAACCAGATTCCTATGTCTATTGAGATCTCTTGATGCACCAACATCTATGCATAAATCAAATATCAATCTTTGGCTTTCAGTCTCTTCAGAAAGACCGTCATGCTTGCTCCTATATTTGTTAGCTATATCAAGGAAATCTTTCAATTCACCATCATTCAGTTTTTCCACTTTAGATTTAATGTGACCATATGGTAATAGAGAATTTTTATAAAGCAATGATGTCACAGAATCTACTTCTGAAGGCACATCTTCAAACAATTCCACTGATCTCTCTCCGTAATTCGAAGGATTATCGGTAAGCAGACTTTTGGCAATTTCATAAAAATCATCCCTGGTGTTTGTTATGAACGGATTAGAATCAGTATATTTGACCAACGTTGGAGATAGAGATTTACCAAACCCACAAATTCCCAGAACTTCCTTTAAGATATCAGGTCGATCTTTAAAGCTCTCTCGTAATTTTTCCTCTACAGGATTGAATGGAGGATTCGTCATGATGGCCATTTTCATGCTAGCAGCTAAATCTCTATCTTCTGATCTGGGAGAAGATGCCAATTTTTTTATCTTTTTTTCAAAGGTTCTACCATTCGCAAACAATGCTAATCCAGTATATGAGTTCATGGCCAATAAATATCTGGCAACATCGAAACTTCTTGCCTTGTAAGTTCTTTCTACAGAATCCTTGTCCATATCTGCAGGAGGATGTTTATTTTGCCTGAAATAATCGACTATAGAGGGGACGAAAGAATTGTAAGCATCTACAAGAGCATTGGAATTCTGTACCAAATCATCACCAATCTTCTGTCCAGCCAGTTCTTTTGGAACGAAAAAGTTTCTGGTAGACCAATCCTGATATCTGGTTGAAGATTCTTGGCCATCCGTCAGACTATCCCACATCTCATACGCAGCAACCTGTGAAATACCTTCCAAAATTATTGCAAAATGAGCAAGATCCTTTATTGAATTATGGCCATATTTGAAAGCTGTATCTTCATAAAACTTCGTACTTTGTTCTGATGTAAGATCCCTAGCCCAATCTTTATACGCTCTGTTTGACCTGCTGAACTTGGCAAGACTGTATCCAAGAGGCTCAGGCAACATGCCATATACTGTAAAAACCCTAGGCTCAGGCATTATAACAAAATAGACATCCAAAAAATAAATACTACCAAGTCACATTAACTTGATCAATTCTCCACTTGGAATTAATCCTATCTTTCAAATCAGATTTCCATTTAGATTTGTAAGCAAGAAGCCCAGCCCAAGCAATCATAGTTCCATTATCACCAGAATACTCAGGCATGACTACATAGAATTCAGCTTTTCTATCGTCACACATCTTCTCCATCATCTCTTGTAACCTTCTGTTTGCAGCTACACCACCAACCAATAAAACTTCATCCTTTCCAGTATGAGCAAGTGCTCTCTCAACAACTTCTGTCAGCATTGCAAAAGTAGTCTCTTGCAAAGAGTAAGCAATATCTTCCTTAGCAACACCTTTGTTGAAAAGACTTATCGCAGCCGTCTGTATGCCAGCAAAAGAAAGATCCATACCTTTTACAACATAAGGCAATTCGATATACTTACCGTTCTTAGCAAGTTTCTCTATTTCTACACCACCTGGCATGGGAAGTCTCATTTCACGAGCAACTACATCAAGAAGGTTGCCACATGTTATGTCTTCAGTCTCTCCGAATATCCTGTAGATGTTATCTATAAGTGCAATTATGGTGTTGTGACCACCACTCAGATAAACAATCACTGGGTCTTCGCAGCTAGTAGTAAGTTTTCCTATTTCTATATGTCCTATTCCATGGTGAATTGGCACTAAAGGTTTCTTGTATTTTTCAGCCAGTTTAATCGCGAATTCAACAATCACATTCAAACACGGAGGCAGTCCAGGTCCGGCAGAGTAGGAAATGACATCAATATCTTCCATTTTCAACTTTGAATATTTCAAGACTTTTTCTAAGATGATTTCAGATTTTTCTATATGATGCTTCTTTGCCTCATGCGGGATTATTCCACTCCCTAAAGGAGGCCTATACATGTCCTTTTCATTGGCTAGAAATTTCCCATCTTCATCTACAATTCCGATACCGAAAGTATTTCTGCATTTTAGTCCTGTTTATTGAGCAGTACCTTCGATACCCATGCAGATGATTTTGTCTTTTGTCATAATATTTAAATCAAGGATAGATTTGATAAGCTTATACACCGTGTTGTTTGCCTTCTGTTTCCTCATCCAATTTCGCCTTAAGTTTTAAAATATCCTTTAGACCATTTTGTGTTATCATAATTTGTGGAGCTAAATCATAGTCTTCTAAAGCTTCAGACAGTTTTTCCATTTGCCTCCAACTTCTTTTGAAAGGTCCTAAATCATAGGACGCATAATTAATATTAGATGCCACTCTAAAATCATCATCAGGATTTTCGAATCCTATGTATACATGCCTAGAATCATATCGTATGGACAAGAAAGGTGCTCCCGGATCTTCATAACGATCAGTTTGAAAATAAACTAACCCACCTTTCCTTACAGCATTATCCAAACTGGATATTTCAACTGCCATGAAATTCTATTAAAAAATAATCTTTAAATACCTTACAACACACCGCTATCAAAATCAAGTTGACTATCCGGAATACCTAAAGAAATACCATATTTGATGGCATCTCCATAAGGATCTTTCTTTGACAAATTCACTTTGAATACTTTATTTCTGAAGATTATGTAATGCAGCCTGTCATTTTTGAAATCAATATACCAAGAACTTTTATGATTGTCATCGATGCATACGCTCAGTTTTTTGGCAACTGATTCAACTTTGTCTTCTGGAACTTCTACTGTATGCAAAGTCCAATGCTTTAACCAAGGCGTCTTGTATTGACTGGTGACAGTACTGACCCTAGTTTTGAGAACCTTCACATCTTTCAGAACACTTTTATCTTCTAAACTTTCCTCTATAATGTCACCATGAAAATTCATAGTGGGGTGGAGGAGATTTGAACTCCTAACGTATCGCTCTTCAGGCGATTGTTATCGGGCACTTTCGCAACTCCCGGGTTGAACTACCACCCCATAGTATGTATAATTGATAATGGCAATTGATTTTTAATAACCTTTTATTCTATACTTGAAACCTTCCTTTACAATGAAATACATGACACCAAAATACATCTTTGCAAACTTGCCGACCTTCCTTTTACTATAACTTACATTGACAGGAACCTGCAAGACCCTAAGTCTGTTTCTAACACATGATGCATAGATGGAATTTTCAATTATGTATCCACCATGAATGTCGATCTTGCTTATCACAGATTTTCTCATTCCAATGAAACCACAGTTTGTATCTTTGAATTTTGAACAAAACAGGATGTTGAATATAAGCCTCCAGCTAAAATTACCAACCCTGTTAGCGTATGGAATCTGTCTAGGATTTCTGAAACCGGCCACCACGTCATATCCCATTTCTAAACCATTGACGATGAACTTAGCATCCTGCAAACTATATTGTCTATCTGTATCGGCTATTATTACACTATCTACATTTCTTTTCTTGAAAAAATTCAAACCAGTCTTCAACGCCTCACCTTTACCTTTGTTTACTTCATGTCTTACCACAATTACACCAGTCTTTCTAGCCAAATCATAGGTATTGTCCTTAGACCCATCATCCACTACAACTATTTCTGAACCAGGCAGGTACTTCTTAGCCTCCCTGATCACAGCGATTATGTTCTCTTCTTCGTTATAAGCAGGCAATAAAAGACCTATTTTCATAAACTTATTTTCGGTTTTAGTTAATACAAATATTAAGGGCCGGTATATCAGTGGTTAGATTGCTTCGTTCGCAACGAAGAGGCCGAGGGTTCGAATCCCTCCCGGTCCACAAACTTAATAAACTTAATAAACAACCTAAATTATAACTGATTGATATGTACGAGCAAGTAACGCCTATATTACAAGGTGTGGAAGTCGAAGTTCATGGAAAGAAAGTCACTGCTAGCGGACCGAAAGGCAAGCTGGAGAAACATTTCCCTCTGAGAGATGTGACTATAGTAAAAGAAGATAGCAAGATTAAGGTAAAGTCCAGCTCTGAGAAAAAACACGACAAGGCACTTGTAGGAACTACCGCAGCACACATAAGAAACATGATTTTAGGCGTGATGAAGGGCTACACATACAGATTGAGAGTAGTTTTCAGCCATTTTCCAATAACAGTAAAGGTTGAAAAAGACAAGGTCATCGTACAGAATTTCATAGGCGAAAGAAAACCAAGAATTGCAAACATAGTGGGAAAATCCGAAGTCAAACTTCAGGAGCAGGACATAACTGTAACTGGACTGGATATAGATGAGGTCAGTCAGACAGCAGCCAATCTTGAGCAATCCACAAGGATATCCGGCTATGACAAGAAAATTTTCCAAGATGGAATCTGGATAACTAGCAAGGGCGAATAGATGGACAAATCCTATAAAACACCAGATCTTGTAGTCGACATAATCATTGAAAAAGATAACGAGATTGTTCTAATAAGACACAAAAATGATTGGTTCAAAGACAAACTAGGTATGCCTGGTGGACATGTCGAGTATGGTGAAACAGTTGAACATGCTGCAATAAGAGAAGCCAAAGAGGAAACATCGTTGGATGTGAAATTGAAAGAAATCCTAGGAATCTATTCAGATCCAAAGAGAGATGAAAGAGGACACAAAGTCACAACAGTCTTTATAGCAGAATGTGTTAAAGGCAATCTGAAAGGCGGAGACGATGCATCTGATGCGAACTGGTATGATGCGAATAATCTTCCTTTTGGACAGATGGCAGGAGACCACCCAAAAATTCTTAAAGACTATTTGAAATGGAGAGGATTGAAAGGAACTTATTGGAGTACAAAATGAAGTTTCATCCAATCTGGCTATCTATACTTTCCAATGTGGATAATATTTGATCTATGCTATAACTCATGCTTATGACAGCATTGTTAGCCTGTTCAACACTTTTAACCGGAGCAGCAGTTATGCTACTGGATGAGAATGGATTTAGGTTCAACATCCACGCCACCAGCAAAAATAAGGCGATTACAATTATCCCGACATAAATTATGCTTTTCATGAGTATCCTCTATTTACTATTAGGTCGAACTATCAATTATTCTTTTCAATTCCTCTTTCGGCGGGGGAGATCCATATGCAGGGTGTTCTTTTGTCCACTGTACACAGCTATCATAATTGTTATAACAATATGTCGAGCACTCCTTGATGGTTTTACATCCACCAGGACCGCCTTCTGCTGGAGGAAATTCCTTACCGCTCGCATATGCTATGCCGCCCAAGCCTTTTGCAAAGTCAACCATTTTACCTTCACAATATCTCAACATGTCTTGGGGTTTTTTAATACCCAATGCAAAATTTGGTATTTTACATGTCATATCCATTTTTTCAGTTATTTTGACAGATGATCCGACAGGCATCCTCTCAGGCGACATCTCCACTTTGATAACACATCTGTCGCCTTCCATTCCTTTGATTTCTATAACAGGACCATACTGACCATCTGGTTCGAATGTGATTTGTTTACAGATTCTAAAAGATGCGTCGAAACAATTGCCATCTTTGCTGCATTCACCAACCTCACCTTTCTCTATCTCGGTGACATCACTGCTTTCACTGAGCATCACATAAACAATGTCCTTCAGCATCACATCCTTAAGATATCTAATGTCGTGTTTGATTTCAAAAATACCATCTGTTGTCAAACTAGCACCCCCTAATTTCAGTCTTATTTCATCTATTTTATCCACCAATCCGCCAAACATGCCTATTACCCTTTTGTACCTTTCTGCCTCTGGAGAGTTTGACGATTCATAGTACTTTTGAATTTCTTCGGCCTGTGCTGTAAATTGGTTTATCTTTATCTTTAGCTGTTCAAGCTTCAAAGAAATATCCAATAAAACTGTTTGGTCAGGAACTTCCTTGATAGGTTCGGTGTAGGAGAATCTTTCATCCCCTCTTGTCAGACAATTGGAATAAGATACGCATCCGCTTTCATCCCTCTTTGTTATCATCTCCCCGCCCAGACTTTGACATTTATCATACGCTTCCTGAGAAAGAGTCTTTACACAGCGTGATTCTTCACATTTATAGACAGGACAACCATTCAAATCGTGAGCTTTCACTGCATTCAGCCCCTTGGATATACATTCATTCTCAACGCGCTTTACAGTTTCTTCTGTCAAACCAGAACATGTCTTGGTCTCCCCTGGAGAGCATACAGGAACCTTGCATCCGCCTACAAGAGACACAACACCCCTGAGTCCAGCACCCTGGCATTTTTGCAATGTAAGTTCTATTTCGCCTGCTGTAGGACATCTCTCAAGTCCAGTAAAAGAATTTGTAGAAACTGAGGTTACTGTGTTTTGGAACTGGCATGCTACATAAGCGCATCCATACGGATCCTTTTTCTCCACAATAGTACCGTTGTGTTCTATGCACCTCTTTGAAATATCTGTCGGTATCGCAGGACAGCTTGTCTGAGGACAGACAACTCTGGTTATGTTTGTAGATGGGTCTGATACTTCAAAGCACTTTCCTGCTACATGTTCAGGAGTAGCAATTGCTGTTGATGTGCTTTGTATATCGCATTTTGGTACAGGACAGTTGCTTTCATCCGTATTAAGCAAAAACCTACCGCCATATTTCAAACACTTTTCCTTCATCTCATCTATGCCAACCACATAATATGGGCATGTTTTTGTTCCAACTTCTTTCAAAGTCTCTTTGAATGAACACTGTGGATATTCACATCCATGGGAATCCTTTATATAAGAAAGAGTGCCACCATAGGCAGTACATTTTTCTCTAACGTGTTCTATAGAATATGTGGGGCATGTTGTGGATACAGCGGAAGCTATTGTAGATGATGCTTCATAAACAGCATTAGATACATCCGTTCCTACGGCCAAAGTAGCAGATGCAGCACC
>DATDXT010000032.1:0-7877 GCA_035289185.1 archaeon
CAGCCAGTGTAAGAGTTGTCACAGCATTTGCATGTGCTGCTGGGACTTTTGATGTTGGTGTTTCTGGTGCTACAACAAGATATGGAAGTGGTTTCAGCACAGCTGCTGGCACTACAAATCCAGGTACCAATGATGCCTTGAGGTATTATAGTGCTGCAACTTCGATAAGAATAACCGCGTGTGTGGGATTTGGAGGTCCTCCGCCAGGAGGTCAAGTAAGAGTTACGATATACTATATAGAAGTCACTCCGCCAACAAGCTAAAATCTATCTTATGCTGTTTACATTTGACAATATGGAATAATTGCCCAGTATTGCTATGTTCGTGACATTGCCGCTTATGTTCGCCTTGTAGAATGAAAGTATAGGATTCAAACCGTTCGATACCTGGCCTTGAGCAACTATATCTATGCTTGGTATGTTTGTGATGACTTCGATGAAAGGTTTTACCAAAGTCCTACCTATGATCTTCGGTCCTCCCATATCTTGTCCTCCAGAACCATAGCTTGTCGTTATGTTCAATGGAGAATAAATCTGGCCCGGAGAAACCAACAGTATCTCATAGTTCCTCCTTGCAACATTGTTTGGATAATTGAGATTTATCGTGCCGAGAAGGATTGCATTATTGTTCTGTATAGGATCTGTATAGCTGCTTGCAGAAGTGTAAAGCTTGATTATGGAGCTTAGAGTCTGTGCATTCAGCTGCTTGAGATCATTGTTTATCTCTGCAGCAAGCTGGTTGTTGTAGATGGCCATTACCAAAGCGTAGATTGCTATGATGACTATGGTACTTATAAGGAAAGTTAGGATGTACTCTACAAGCTCTGCCTGTCCTTTTTTAGACCTAATCATAACTACCAAAAATTAAAGATATACATTTAATTTAAGGATAAAAGACTAAATTAATTTTAATGACAAGTCTTAAGGGTATCTCACCTCTAGTGGCTACTGTATTGCTTATAGCTGCGACAATGAGCATAGCAATGATCCTGTCTTTCTGGGCATCGAGTTTCGTTCAGCAAGGATTGCCACAGCAGAACCAGACAGAACAGCAAAGGAACTGTCAATTTGCTGACTTTGACATATACCAATGCTCTTACAATGTGACAAACTCTTCCATGTATCTTATTTTAAGAAACCTCAGGTCATCACCAATACAAGACGTCAGACTAGTATTGTTCCTACCAAACAACTCTGTATCTTTGCCATATAGTCTATCCCAATCATTGCCAGGCGGTGCTTTCCAAAGCTATAGTCTGTATGACATACCAGCATTCAACAAGATAGTCGTAAGTTCCCTCCCATGTACAGGCATAATACCAGACAAGGAAAAAACATGCAATAACGTTTAGGTTTTTATTATGAAAGGTATAAGTCCTCTTATTGCAACCGTACTTCTTATAGGATTCACTGTAGCTATTTCAGGTATAGTTAGCATATGGGCCAAACAGTTCGCACAGACCAATGTAGATCTTGTAAATAAGGAAGCTACGGCGAGGATAAACTGCACTTTTGGGGCAGTCACTTTGTCCAGCGTCAATTATTGCAGCACTTCCGCTTATCTATCTGGGAGAATTACAAACAACGGAGTCATAAGTCTTGGGGCAATAACTTTGCAGGCGGCTTACAACAATGGCTCGACTATTACAGACCCTCTTTGTCTGGCTGGAAGCTCTTTAATCATTTGTACTTCATCAAACCTAACAGTCGCGCCAGGATACCTTTATTCATTTAACATATCAGGCTTTTCTGACGGATTTGTTTTGGTAAGTGCCATAACAGACTGTCCTGGAGTTAATGATGTTACAAGGACTTGGACGACTAATTGCTGATGTTCATGGATGTCGAAGTAAAACGTAAAAATTGGAGGAATGAAAGCAGGAAGTTGTATATAGAACATGAACTTAAGGAATTTTCAAAGGCATTCAGGGATAATTTTTTCACGCTTATAATTTCCTCATTCGGACTGCTTACTGCTCTTACATGGAATGATTTTTGGAGGGAGTTTATAACTACATTATCTGCAGAGAATTCTCTGGCATACAAGCTTTTGATTGCAGTCTTCATAACACTTCTTGCAGTAGTTTTCACTTACATCTTTTCCAGAATGAAAAACTTGGCGACTAAGAGTCAATGAACTATTTCTTGCGCGACCATTTTAACTTCTTGGAAGACCTTCCCATCTTGAAGTTGTTCTGGCACTTGGAACTGCAATAGTAAAATATCTCGCCTGTGTTCTTGACATACATCTTGCCTCGTCCCAATCCCAAATTGCCGCCGCAGAAACTACATTTCATAAAAATCACCTAGCGTCCATTCTTCCGGCGCTCTCCATCTCAGTCTCCTTCAGCATGAGAACATCGCCCATTCTGACAGGACCAACTACATTTCTTATAAGAACCTTGCCTTTGTCCATGCCATCCAGAACCTTGCATCTGACCTGTGTGACTCCTTTGACACCACTTCTTCCTAGGACTTGCAATACTTCTGCTGGGACAGAATCTTTCAGTGCCATAAATATCAACTTATCCTGCCTTCAAGTTTTTTAATCCATTGACTACTTCTGTGTACAAATCCCTTCCTTCGCCGACATCTGTCACTGCAATCACAGCAGACTGGACATCAAGACCACTTGCCCTTCCTAGTTCAAGCTTGCTTGGGACATACACATAGCTGATTTTCTTCTCTTCACATAGGATTGGTAGATGCATCACTATTTCTATTGGATCCACATCTTCTGCTATGATTATAAGTTTTGCCTGTCCCCTCTCTATTGACTTTGTAGCTTCGTTAGTCCCACGTCTCAACTTGCCAGTACTCTTGGCCATCTCTACAAGCTGCAGCACTTTGTCACTCAGCTCTTTTGGCACTTGGAACTTTATGTGTTGTTTTGACATATTTTCGCCTCATCTATTTTCGGGTCATGTATTATTAAATTTATTAGACATAGTTAAGCTTAAATAACTTAGGGTTTAATTTATTTTATTAGATATCAAATCTAACCTATACTTAGCTTCTATTGAGGTAATTGATTTGGCAGAAGATTTAAAACCAGAAATGAGAAAGACAGGAACGACCACAGTAGGTATGATTTGCAAAGATGCCGTAATTATAGCTGCTGAGAAGAAAAGTAGCATGGGCTATCTAGTTGCAAGCAAAGAGACTGAAAAAGTAATGCAACTTGACGACAGGATTGCCATGACGATTGCTGGTTTAGCCGCAGACGGTCAAGCATTGGCAAGATATTTGAAGGCAGAATTCAGGCTGTACAACATGCACAACAATAGGAGAATAAGCATGGGGGCAGCGAGCATTCTTTTGTCCAACATTTTACAGGGAAATAAATACTATCCATTTTATGTGCAGTTGATATTGGGGGGATATGATGACGAGGAAGGACCTTCTGTTTATTCTTTTGACCCTGTAGGAAGTTATGAGAAGGAAAAAAGATTCTTTTCAACAGGATCTGGATCTCCTATGGCATTCGGTGTGTTGGAGGACGGCTTCAAGGAAGGAATGTCTGTTGATGAAGGAAGCAAGCTTGTTGTAAGAGCGATAAAGGCTGCTATTGAGAGAGACATAGCATCTGGCGGCAAGGCGATTGATCTTTGTATAATAACAAAAGATGGCTTAAGATTTGTCAGGCATGATCTCAAATAAGAAATAATTCCCAATTGATTTGCAGGCTGAAACTTGATAATTGTGAATTAACAGGTTATGATAGTTATGATAGATATTTTAGAAAAAGTAGAGGAATTGCTACCAAAGAAAGCAGTGGATAAGGCGGAGTTGGAAGGGTCAGAAGTAGTCGTCTACACGAAAGACAAAGAATTCTTCAGAAACTGCGACAGTGCTGTAAGGGCTGCTGTAGAGGAAATGAAAAAAAGGATAGAAGTAAGAGGAGATAGCAGCATACTCAGCGACAAAGGATGGACTGAGAAATTCATTTATGACAACGTGCCAGAAGAAGCTGGATTGAAAGCGGTTTATTTTGAACCGGAGAGAAGTCTTGTTATAATTGTTGCACAGAAACCTGGGATTGTAATCGGCAAAGGTGGTGAGCTTTTCAAAAAGATAAGATCGGAGACGCTGTGGATGCCAAGGATTGAAAGAGTACCATCGATAAATTCTGACGTAGTTAATGGAATAAGAAAGATGATGCATACAGAGACCAAGTTCAGGAAAGACTTCTTGAACAATGTAGGGAAAAACATTTTCACTGAGAAGAAATCTTCTAGGAATTGGATAAGAATAACTGGATTGGGAGGATGGCATGAAGTTGGAAGAAGCTGTCTTATTGTGGAAACTCCGAAATCCAAAGTCATGATAGATTGTGGTTTGAAAGTCAGTGCAAATTCCGTGGAAGAACTTCTGCCAATTTTTGCTGCAAAAGAATTCGATTACAATGAGATAGATGCTATAATTGTTTCACACAGCCATCTCGACCATATGGGAGCTATTCCTATACTTTATGAGCGTGGTTATTCAGGTCCCCTTTATATGACAACTCCTGCACTTGATTTGTCAACATTGCTTTGGCTAGATTACATTGATGTCATGCAAAAAACTGCATCCACTCCTCTTTTTACAGCTACTGGAGTGAAGGAAGCTGTCAAACATGCAATCACTTTGGATTATGGCGAGGTCTCAGATGTGGCGCCTGATGTAAGATTAGCTCTTCAGCCATCTGGACATATACTTGGAAGCGCTAGTCCGCATTTGAACATAGGAGAAGGAATGCATAACATCGTTTACGCGTTGGATCAGAAATTTGCTAGAACCAACTTGCTTGATCAGGCATTCACAAACTTCCAAAGAGTAGAGACATTGATAATCGAATCTACTTATGGTGGAAGGAATGATATCATGCCTAGGAGGGAGGAAGTGGAAAAGCAGTTCATGGATGTTGTCAACAAGACTATGCAGAGGAAAGGAGTTGTTCTTATTCCATCATTCAGTGTTGAACGTGCTCAGGAAGTCATGACCATACTTGCAAACAATGGCTTCCAGAATCCTGTTTATCTTGATGGAATGATTTGGGATGCAAACGGTATCTTCACAGCTTATCCAGAATATCTTGGAAGAGATATGCAGAGGAAAATTTTCACTGGAGACAATCCTTTCTTGAAACCAATATTCAAGAGGATAGCTTCTCAGCAGGATAGGGAAAAGGTTTGGAATGAAAAAGAATGTGTTATAGTTTCCACCAGTGGTATGTTGAACGGCGGACCTGTGTTGCAGCACTTGGAACATTTAGCCGAGGATGAGAAAAACACTTTGATATTTGTAGGATACCAAGCGGAAGGCAGCATGGGCAGGAGGATACAAAAAGGTTGGAAGGAAGTTAAACTACCAGGACCCGGAGGAAGAAGCATAACTCTCAACTTGAATATGGAAATATATACATCAGATGGATTGAGCGCTCATTCTGACAGGAAACAGCTTTTGAACTTTGTAAATCACTTGTCATCAAGACCGGACAGAGTGATTTGCGTGCATGGTGAACCTCAGAAGACTGTCGAACTTGCCAATTCTATCAGAAGGATATTTGGGATAGAAACGCATGCGCCTAAGAACTTGGAGACTATAAGATTGAGATAGATTTATTGAAGCTGGTTTAGAGAATTTTTATCCACGACTATTCCGCCATTGCCATTTTTCTTGACAACTGTGTCTTTCAACAAGGTTAGCAATACGTCGACTCTTTCTGAAAGTATCTTTATTGCCATCTCGTTCTTATCAAGCTTGTCAGCTAACATTTTCATATTGTCTTCTGTTTTTCCGTTCTGGTTTCCTGATTTATTGAATACTATACCTTGTTTTCCTATGCCTATCTCTATCATTCCTGTCCCTCTAGAACTTTTAAGACAGATTTGTCGAGCTTTCTCTTGCTTTGTAGGTCTCTTACAAAATTTTCCACCCTGGATACTCTGCTTTGAACGTTTTCTATGATGTCCTTGCCGTTGTTTCCATTTTGCACCTCATGCAACAATGATTTTATACCGATTAATTCTGAATCGTACTTCTCAAATTTCTTCTTTATTATCAAAGTCATCTCTTTTAGGAAATCTTCAAGGGCTATTTTCTCTTCCATTTCAAATCTTAAATATTAATGTTTGAAACAACAATAAATAGTTTAACAACATGCAGCGAATCACTGTTGCCAACCAAAAAGGTGGCGTGGGAAAAACTGATCTTTGTGTCAATTTATCGACTTGTCTGGCGGACTTAGGTGCAAAGGTACTTTTGATAGACTTGGATCCCCAGGCGAACAGCACCAGCTACCTTACAAGCATGAAACATAAGCCTCTGGCTAAGGATTTGCTATTAGATGGCATCACGATTCAAGATGCGGCAGTAAAAACTGATGTTAAGAACCTTGATCTTGTGCCTTCGGGCAGGCAATTGGCATCCGCGGAGATGCAGTTGGTCAATGACGTGGGAATGCAATTCAAATTGAAAAACAAATTGAAAGCAACTAAAGATTATGATTTTGTTTTTATAGACACTCCTCCATCTCTTAGCACGTTGACGATAAATGCATTGACTGCTTCTGATAAAGTTTTAGTTCCCATACAGATAGGATATTTTGCTTTGGATGGAGTCACACAATTGTTGAGCACTATAGATGCTGTGAAGAAGGAGATAAATCCTAAGCTTGCTGTTGATGGGTTTGTCCTTACCATGTATGACAGAAGGCATGGTCTTACAGGCAACATAGAAAAGATTGTAAGGGGTGCTTTCAAAGGAAAGGTTTACAAGACAACAATACCGATAAATGTCGACCTTCCAAAGTCTACTGGCAAGCATATGCCGATAATCTATCACAAGCCAAAGTCGAAAGCCGCTAAGGCATATAAGAAATTGGCGGCTGAATTTTTAGCGGTCAAATAAGTGGGCCTGCAGGGATTCGAACCCTGGACCGTCTCGTTTCTCTCATTAGTTAAGAGCGAGCTGCTCTACCATGCTGAGCTACAGGCCCGTAAAAGGTATTTTGCTTTTATCTTTAAAAGTCATGGGTTCGCCCGGATTTGAACCGAAGTTTTCGCCGTGTGAGGGCGATTTTAGGTCTTTTGATGTCCTAACCGCTAGACTACGAACCCTTTATAATCTAAATGTAATTTTCAAATTCTAATAGAAATGTATTAAGTTTCCAAACCGGCACAATAAATGTGTTGTTTTCTTTGATTATGTCTTCCTGCATCAAGGTTACAATCATAGGATGGTGTTGTGATTTGCTGTTTGTGTGTTTTACAAGCTGCTTTGTCCTTTCCTCCTGATCTTTCACGGCTTTCAATAGGCCACTTTTTTTCTGTCTACCGCCTTTCCACTGCTTGCAGTCTATGCATAAAACCTTTTTGCTTTTGGTTGCGACTATATCTATCTCGTATCTCCTCTTGGTCTTGAACCTGAAATTCTTCTCGACAATGAAATCATGTTCCTTCAATATGTTAGATGTGAGCGTCTCGAAATCCTGCCAAGTGATAGAAAATGCAATATTTTCCAAATCCATGTTTTCCATTAACTTTATTTCTTAAAAAACAACTAATTAATTGTTGATAAAGATGGCTTTCGCTGATTTTAGAAAACTTTTAGATAAAAAAGACATACGTTTCATGCTTACATGCATGCCAGCTGTTTTAATAATAATCTTAGGATATTTTTTAAATATAGTGGGCTTGGTAAGCATAGTATTGTGGCCCACTCTTGGATTGGCCGCATTGTTCGGGACTACTTGGATGAGAAAAGTATATTCCATTAAGTTCGACTATTATTTCAGAGCGTTCTTCCACATGCTTTGCGGAATAGTGATTGTGTTTGTTGGGTTCTATTCAAAGGAAATAGTGATGCTACTGGCTGCCTCGATGTTCTCGATTT
>DATDXT010000033.1:0-30416 GCA_035289185.1 archaeon
AGTATCCATTTTCTTGAAATGCATGTCAGATACGTAATCACTTTTATTCGCAATGTTAGCAAAAAAACTCCAAAGATAGTGTCCAAGTTCATGTATTTCTGTATTTAGGAGGATGCCTGTCATATAAATGCCGTAACTAAAGGATTGTATCAGCATCGAAGAACCCAGTTTTGTCTTGTTTATAACATTTCTTGATTTCAGCATTTTAGTAGGCTTGCCTTTCTTTTTAAATCCCTTGCTTTCTATCCTGTCTTTGTCCAAATTTGCATAGAATAAGTCATGTAGCAGAAAATCTAAATCATCTTTATTAACATTTTCCATAATTTTCACTTTAATTAACTAATGATTAACAATCTGATAAATAGTTCTGATTTTAGAACAATGTACAAAACTCACTTCTTTGCAGTTATCTTCTGGGCTATCTGTTCAATCGTTTTTTGCTGGTCATTTGCTTCCATACCCATCCCAAAACCTACCCCTGCAGACAATCCGCCCATAATGCTTGGGAATGACATAGGCAGTACGACTTTTGAATTTTCCGAGCTGCTGATCTTTTCCAAAGCTTTCATATACAAGTAGGTGAGCGCATTCGGATTCAATCTTTGTGCGGCATCTCCCAGGACTTCTGTCGTTACTCTGGTTGCTTCGGCCTGGAATCTTGCAGCCAGTGTTTTCTGTTCTTCGGTTATAGGTTCAGATAAAGCATTCAATAAAGTCTCAGGCAAAGTTATCTTCAAAATCTCCACGGCATTTAGTATTATTCCCCACTGTTCAAGCATAGTCAAAGATTTAGTCTTCATGTTCAAGGTTATCTCTTCCATGTTACTGAAAACTTCTCTCATACCAAATGCACCTACACTGTTCCTTACCAATCCTTGGAAGAAAGTTTTTACCGCGTGATCTACAGCAGTTACTTGAAGTATGGCTTTCTTAGGATCTGCTATCGCGTAGAAAAATGTAAGATCAAAGCTCAATGGTATATCGTCTCTTGTGATAGCTGTCGCTCCGTTTATAACTTCTGTCTTAGTCCTCACATCAACTTTCTTGAATTCGTTCTCGAAAAATGGTATGATTACAGACCATCCAGGTCCTGCCACTCTGTTGAACTTGCCAAACCTGTAAACTATTCCCCTTTCAGTCTGGCCATACATCCTCACGAATATCTTCATGAAAGCATACAGGACTATCGAAACCAGTACTATGTAGGGTATATTTGTAACTATAGTCGCTGCAAAAGTAGGATTGAATATGTTTATAAGTACAAGCAATGCGATGAAGCCGAAAATACCAATTGCGAACTCTTTGGCTGTAACCCTGCTATCCCCCGGGTTGAAGTCTTCTCTGGGAGCACTGACTTCGACCGATATCTCCTCTGCCATAAATAAAAGACTGTTTTAAAACTTTTTAAATTAAACTATCTGGCTGCTACTATCTTGATTACATCACCATTCTTCAGAATATGGTCCTTTCCTACCCTCTTCTTTGTCCTTGCATCTATGGCTGAAATGAACTTTTCGCCTATACTGGTATGTACTTTGTAGGCCATATCCAAAGCAGTCGAACCGTTCGGCATCAGTAATGCATCCGGTAGCACATTTTTGTCCTTGTCACAGAGCTTGTTTTCATCTTCCACAGGATAGACCACTATATGGTCAAGCAACTGGAATACAGTCTTGTTCAAACATTCCTGTACTCCTGTAGAACCGTACATGTCAACCACTTTTTGGATGTGATTTAAGACCGTTTTCTGTCTTTCATCGACGCCATCCTTCAACTGAAAGTGTTTTCCATCATAATCCACTAGATTTTTCTCTGCCGCTTTCCTCAATGCAATCTCAGCCTCGGCACTTGTGGGCAATATCAACATTTCTTTAAAAATTCCCATTAGTTTCTCAAAATTCTTCTGTGCGTTTTCCATATCCATCTTGTTCGCAGCTACGAGCATAGGTTTGGACATCTTCCTTATGATAGTCGCAAATTTCCTCACATCAGAAATACCAGAATCAGAAAAAGCCCTGTCTATCTGGTCTTTGCTTACATTCAATCCAGTTAATTGTTCATGTAGCATGTTGACGACATTGTCTTTACTTTCCATCTTAGATTTAGCACCAATTTTCTTCAGAGCTCTGTCTATTATATCTGAAAACCAAAGATCTATCTCATCCTGCAAAAATCTTATCTCTTCTGAGGGGTCGTGATTGGTCGTCGGTTTGCCTTCATTGTCAGTCATCCCAGAAGTGTCTATGACTTGAATCAAAACAGATGCTTGCCTTACATCATCCAAAAACTTCGAACCAAGTCCTTTACCTTCATGCGCTCCTGGCACCAGTCCGGCAATGTCCCACAGTTTTACAGGTATGTAGCGCTTCCCATTCTTACAATAACCATGCTTTGGTTTACAGTTTGTATTGAATTCTTTTTCTACACAATCGATTACTACATGTGCCATACCGGTATTTGGTTCTATGGTGGTGAATGGAACCGGCGATACCTTTACATCTATCATCGTAGCCGCTTTGAAGAAGCTGGACTTTCCACTGTTTGGTTTTCCAACAAGACCTATTTCTATCATACTTATAAAACTCTTTAAACTAGCATAAATTATTGTTAATTAAGGCGAATTGCCTAATGACAAATCCCATACAACTTAACATTAAAAAAGCATTGGCAGATAGGCTGGCAGAGTATCTTTTTGAAGAGGTGACGACAAATCCAAATTTCGAAGCATTTAAAATGTATTTTTTGGAAGATATCGATAATTTTTACAAGACTAAATCAAACAAATCTTCAGGTTTGTCAATATCGTACCAATTTTTGGACGGCTACGATCAAAATACAGACGACATAAAAAAAGCAGTCGATGTTTTTAAAAACGTCACTTCTTATTTGTCAAGAATGCAGTATTTTTCCCACGATTCTATAAGAAAATCATACAGAAAACAATTGGAAACTTTCAAGGAGTTCAATATAGGCAAAACTCATATTGATAATTACATAAAAATTTACGAACAGATTTTTGATGTTGCTAAGACTAAAGACAGAATCATCGAATTTTTAGTAAAAGAGGCAAATGCCTATGGAAATTGGGAAAAAGTAATATTGAAAGAAAATAGATACAGAATAATAAGAAATTTTTTCCCAACAGAAAAAAACTATGTTAAATTCGTCAAAAAAGAAATTGTTGCAAAAGAACAATTGTCAAAGTGCATAAGAAGTATAATGATGTTCCATGAAAACAACAAGCCATCCGAAAGAACTATCTACAGTTTAATAATTGAAGAAGATATGGCATCCTTGTCCAAAAAACTTAGGACAGTCCAATTGCAGAGAGAAGTCGCAGAAATTTATGGAAATCTGGTGTCACCATAACAATTCAAACCTTATTCAAAGATTTAGAGAAACCATCTAGCTTCCCATCTATCACATCAAGCGCATCTTTAACAATCTCATGAGATTCAAGACTAGAAGCACTTTCAACATTGAAAATAAAACTCTCATGTACAGGCTTCACCTGTATCTTTCCGTCGCTTACATCGACACATTTCATGCAAAGTATACAGTTCAAAGGTCTGTTCACAGCAACCTTGTCGCCTTTCAGATCAAATACATTAACAGGACAGCTATCTACATGTTCCTTCTTCCCATGCAGATCCTTATCCACAGTTATTTCGGCTTTATTCCTATATCCAACAACAGCTCCCTGCCATTTGGCATGCTTCTTTCCTATACCAAGTTTTGCAACTGCAGTAAATTCTATCTCTTCACCTGTGTTGAACATCTCTGTTATCGGTATGTTGTCAAAAACAGGCTTTACGTCCTTGTCAGTCGTCTTTATGTCTCCAGAATAGACTATGCCAGGACCTTTCTTCTTCAAAATCAATTCCACTTGACAATTGCTGCATCCTTTTCCATCACATTTGCATTCCTCAGGAAGATTGTAACTCTTCTCATCGAAAGTAAGAGGTATCTGTCCAAGTCGGTTTGCTATTATGTCATCGTTCAATGAAGAGCCGTTCTTTTTGAATTCGACTATATCTATTGCCATGGTCTTGACTTCAGAAATCATGATCCTTCTCAAAGCAGAGACCAGCGAGACTGGAGCATCTTCCACCAAAAAGCTCATGTCTTCCTTGTTTTTATGCAATATTTTCAATTCCATTTATCATTCACCTTTCTTTTTCTTTTCTTTTTTCCTTATCAAAAGTTCGAACATTCCTGTACCTGCTGGTATGACTTGTCCTATCATTACATTTTCAAATATACCTTTAAGTTCATCCTTCTCATTCCTTACACTTGCCTTGACCAAATGTTTTATTGTCTCTTCGAAAGCGGCTCTAGCAAGGATAGAACTCTTGCCTCCTGCTACACCATACCTTCCAATAGCTTCCACCTTCCCTGAGAATGTCATGATGTCTCCCACCAAATTTATATGTCTGACATCTACATCCAATCCCTGTTCGTTCAATGTGTTTGTAGCTTCGTTCAAAACAGAATTCCTCGCAGCTTCCACACCCAAGACACTTTCAACTTCAAAAATATTGTTAGTAATGGTCCTTGTATCATCCACCTCTTCCAACTTCAGTATCTCTTCAAAGTTAGAACCTACAGTATTTATCGTCCATTCTTCACCTTCACGTCTTACTATCGCACTGGTTATGCCTTTTATGCCTTCTACACTTGCGCTCAATATCTTTTCCCTGACCTTCTTGATGTCGGTCTCTTCTTCAACTCCAAGCTTGTTCTTTGCAAGATTAGGCTTTATTATAATGTTACCGCTTTTCTCTTTGACATCGAATGCCTTCAAAATCTCTTTCAACTTCTTTGCAACAGTATCCAACTTCCTTTTTTCAGAAAGTTCCAGTTCAAGATTGTTCTCAGACAAGTTTATCGATATGTTGCTTATCACGTCTCTGACCCTCTTCTCGACAATCTCTTCAGCTAATCTTGTGGCATCTTCTTTGTTTTCGAATTTCTTTTTCAAGTAAATTGTAGTGAATGGAGTCTCCGGCTCCCTTTTTGCATCAAAAATTTCTATGAGTCTAGGCAAACCTTGTGTAACTTTTACACCGGCGGATCCTGCAAAGTGGTAAGCACGCATCGTCATCTGTGTAGAAGGTTCAGATATGCTCTGTGCAGAAATGATACCTATAGCTTCACCTGGTTCGAACCTTCTGATTATATATTCTCTCTTTACATCTTCAAGCAACTTCCTGCTCTGTTCAGCATCGAGTTTTCTATTCTTGACCACTTTATCAAAATCTTCCATCAGCTTCGGAGGAAGATCCACTTCAATCCAAAAGTTTTCTTGCGATTCTTTCGACATCTACTCCACCTCTTTCTACTTTGGACGGATCTATCCCATCTCCGCCTGGGAAAAATTGCACTATGTTGTTTGAACTATCCCTTACTGTACCATCGTATTCTACTTTCAAATCCTGCAATGCGCCTACAAGCCTTCTTTCCATGTAACCGGAATGTCTTGTCTTGAGAGACTTGTCCATCAAGGATTCTCTTGAGTTGATTGCATCAAAAAAGAACTCGAAAGGCATAAGCCCATTCACGAAACCTCTTCCTACAAAACCACCTGTCTCCAAAGTCACATCTCCTTTTCTGAAATGAGGAAATACTCTTTGATAGTATCCTTTTTCTATCCTTTCGCCCATTATCATTTCCTGTCCGACCATTGCTGCAGTCTGTACTATGTTGACTACATCTCCTCTTGCACCGCTTACAGCCATCTGCAACGTAGGATTGTCTTTCATATGTTTGGTGATGACGTCTCCAACCTCATTCAATGCTTTGTTGGCTCTTCTCTTGATCAATGTCTCTACACTTTCTTTCGGTGTCCTTCCCACCAAAATTTTCAATTCATTCTTCTTGTATTGCCTTAGCAAATCATCAGTCTCTGATTTAACCTGTACCAAGATATCTCTTACTTTTCTTTCTCCGCTCTCATCCAATGACTGATCTGATATGCTTATTGAAAATCCATGTTTCATCAAGAAGCTGAGAGAAAGCTTTGAAAGCTTGTTCAAAAATTCTATGACATATGCACTGCCGAACTGGTCGCCCATCTTGCTCAATATCTTTCCACTCTCTGCACCAACTGCGGCTTTATCAATATATCCTTCCTTTAACATACCATCTTCTATTACAACTTTTTCACCGGACTTGGCTCTGAATTCTATGAACAGTCCTTTAGGCAGGAAAAGACTCAATATCTCCTTTCCATTCATTTTGTTCTTGTCAGGTATCTCTATGTTCTGGTCAGCCGATCTTATCAGCTGTATGAAATCCTTCCTTTCCAATTCAGGATTGTACTTGGTCAAAAGATAAAGACCAGTTACATAATCTTGTCTCAATCCAATAATAGGACCGGAAAATCTGGGACTTCTCAAATTCTTTTCTACAGACATCAAGTTCTCAGCTTCGACAATCGCTTCCTCTAATTGTGGTATATGCAAGTTCATCTCATCCCCGTCGAAATCTGCGTTATAAGGAACAGTGACTATAGGGTTCAATCTCAATGTCCTGTGGTCCAAAACCTTTACTCTGTGTGCCATTATACTCATCCTGTGCAATGATGGTTGGCGATTGAAGAAAGATATATCTCCATTGATCAAATGCCTTTCAACAATATATCCGGGAGATAATTCTTTTGTCAATTCCTTACCATTTTCAGCAGTTACCTTTTTCTTCCTAGCATCAGGTCTTATGATGTAGTTTGCACCAGGCCATACTTCAGGTCCACGCTCTACAAACTTCTTCACAGTTTCCAGATTTTCTGATGTTATCCTGATAGGAACAGTCAATTCTTTTGCTATGACCATAGGCACTCCTACTTCATCTATGTCTATGAATGGGTCTGGACTGATTACACTTCTTGCACAAAAATTCACGCGCTTGCCAGCAAGGTTTCCCCTGAACCTGCCTTCCTTCGTCTTCAATCTCTGCGATAATGTTTTCAATATTCTTCTTGATCTGTGTCTTGCAGGAGGCACGCCTGTAAGTTCATTGTCGAAATAAGTAGAAACGTGATATTGTACAAGCTCCCATAGGTCAACAAGTATGAAATCCGGCGCTCCCAATTCTATGTTCTCCCTCAACCTCTCATTTATTCTTACAATGTCTACAAGCTTGTGAGTCAAATCATCTTCAGACCTTTCTCCTGTCTCCAAAGTAATCGACGGTCTGACAGAAACTGGAGGCACAGGGAACAATGTCAGGACAAGCCATTCTGGCCTGAAGTTCCTGAATCCCATTAATTTGAAATCTGCATCTGTGACCTTCTCCAACTTTTCCCTTATCTGCACAGCGCTCAATATCTCGCTGCCGTCTGCTATGCTGTAAGGCTTTATGAACTTCAACTTCCCTTGTTCGGCCTTGCAGTAGGGGCATTTCTTTTTGACAGCTTTTATCAGATCCTTCAAGCTGGTCTTCTTTTCTTTTGCCTTGTCCAATTCTTTTTCATCTATCATTATCCTGCTGCACTTTTTGCATGTGACTTTCAAGATAGAGAAAATAATCTTTGCATAAAGAACATGTATGATAGGTTTTGTCAATTCTATATATCCAAAGTGTCCGTTGCAGTCACCGATAGTTCCACCACAAGTCCTGCATCTTATTCCAGGATCGACGACTCCCATTCTTGGATCCATTATGCCACCTTCTATAGGATAGCCTTCCTCATCATAAAGATCAGTCTTAGTAATCTTTGCCGCAGCCATCTTCTTTACCATTTCTGGATTTACTATTGTGAATTCTATCGAGTTAACTAGCATAATCATCAAGTCTCCTTCAGATTTATCTTTGGATAGATAAGCATGCATTTCAATTCATCCAACATAAGTTTGAATGCATAGCTCATTTCCACCTCGACAACATTAGATTCATTGCACACAACACAATACTTCTTGTTCTTGATCTTGTCTTCTATAGCTACAAGGCCACATGTCATGCAGACAGGAATCACTGCCTTGTCAGAATCAAATCTTTCCTTTAAAGCAAGAGCTGCACCGTGCGCTATCAAACAGTCCTTTTCCATTTCACCCAATCTCAATCCACCTTCCTTGCTCCTTCCTTCTGTAGGCTGTTTAGTGAGAAGTGTGACTGGTCCTCTTGATCTTGCATGTATCTTGTTTGAAACAAGGTGGTCCAATTTCTGGTAGAAGCAGTTTCCTATAAACATCAAAACGTTGAAACCTTCTCCAGTCCTTCCGTTGTACATCATCTCCATTCCATCGCTTCTGTATCCATAGCTTGTTAGCATACTCTCAAGTTGCTTCTTGTCTGGTGAATTGAATGCTGGTGCATAAACATAATTTCCACTCAATGCCGCAACTTTTCCGGCAATTATCTCTAGCATCTTACCCATGGTCATTCTTGAAGGAATTCCGTGCGGGTTGAAGATTATGTCGGGTACAATTCCGTCTGAAGTAAACGGCATATCTTCCTGTGGTACAATCGCTGCTACCACACCTTTCTGTCCGTGGCGTGAAGCAAACTTGTCTCCGACTTCAGGCCTTTTGCTGTCTCTTACAACCGTTTTTATCAACATCGTCCCGTTTGAAGTCTCTGTTATAAAGACTCTATCTACAGTTCCTAAATCTCCATGCCTCAAAGTTACTGAAGTTTCTCTTATATTTTCAATTCCTGCGACGAACTGGTCTGCTGTCCCCAAGAATCTCAAAGGAGAAGTCCTTCCAATAATTACATCATCTCCTTGCACAACAGTTTCTGGATTCACAATACCGTCTTCTGGCAGATGTTTATAGGCATCCTCGCCAAGATACCCTTTCACCCCAGCCTGAGGTATTCCTATCACATCTTCCTGTCCGCCCATGTATCTTTTCTTCTCAGATTCATAAGTCCTGTACATGAAAGACCATAGCAATCCACGCTCGACAGAACTCTTGTTGATTATTATTGCATCATCCATGTTGTACCCGTCAAAGCACGCTATTGCAATGACTATGTTGGTTCCGTTTGGATGGCTGGAATAGTTGATAGGTTTGTGTATGAACGTCTGCACAAGAGGTGTCTGAGGATAAACCATAAGATTGGATTTAGTATCCACCCTGTTCAGGAAATTCGTTGAAAAAAGACCTATGCTCTGCTCTACCATTTTAGCGCCGAAGTTGACTCTGTCACCACGGTTGAATTCTGGAAAAGGTATAGTAGAAGCTGATAGACCTAAAATAACTGATGGGTCAAGCTCAAGATGAGTATGATCCTTGTTAAGGTCGGCTTCTCTCAATGCGATATAAGTTCCTTCCTCCTCTTCAGAATCCAAATATTCTATTACGCCATGCTTGACAAGTCCGTTCCAGTCGAGCTCTCCTTTCTTGACTTTTTCCAAAATCTCTTTGGTCAAAGTAGACTTACCATCATGTATAACAATCAGTGGCCTTCTTACTCTTCCTCCTTCTGTCAAAATCTTGACTTCTTTCATATGTTCTAGATAAACGACATTTACTTGTTCAGACAATTTTCCATGTCTTCTAGCTTCCAATACATTGGCTACCAATTTCTTCGGATCGTTGGTCATCCCGACATATTTTCCATCTAAGAATATTTCTGCCATTCTACTCCCTCCGTTTTCTTTATAACATTCTCCAAGTTAACAGTCACATCTTCACTTGTCCCTTTTGTGACCTCTGCTAAAATTGCCAAATATTTCCTCAGACCGATTGTCGCCCCTTCTGGTGTCTGGCTTGTACAGACTTTTCCCCAATGTGTAGGATGCAATTCTCTAGCCTCAAAATGTTCCTGTGTAGATGTAAGAGGAGAAAGTATGTTCCTCATGTGCGACAGTGTCTTTATGTAGCTTCCCCTATCCACACGCTGGCACACTCCTGTCCTTCCACCCACCCAGCTTCCTATAGCCATGGATGATACTATCTGGTTTGTCAAAACGTTAGACTCAACAATAGCCTGCAGTGGTGGCATCCTTCCTCTCTTGGTAAGCTTCCTGTAGTTGTAGGAAACACGTGTCACGAGACCCCACTTACCCAAGATTATAGACCTTAGCAAAATCTCCATCAAGTCCCCGGCCAATCTCAATCTCTTGTTTGAATAGTGGTCCAAGTCATCTTCTTCCACTTTATCCAGATGCAGTTTTATCAGTTTCCCTATGGCTTTTGATAAGAACAATGCCTTCTTCAACCTGTCTTCTGGATTCTGGCCTAAATGTGGCAATAGATATTTGTCCACAAGCTTTGTAGCCCTTTCTATCCTGTACTGCGGCTGTGGTATCTTCAAGTATTTTCCAATCTCTTCCAATCCTTCAGCTACATTTGCAGCCGTTGTTTCAAGAAGGTTTACATAGAACTCTTCTTGTACTTCAGGATCGTCTGAGACAGCTGTTACAATTTCCTTGTCGTTAGTCAAACCTAAAGCTTTCAACAAATAGACAACTGGCAATCTTGTTATGTTGGCGAAACTTATTGTCACCATACCGTCTATCTTCCTTTCCATCAAATGCCTTTGGACATACCCCTCTTTCTCAGAGTGTATCCTTGCTAGTTCTTCAATACTGCCACTAGAAACTTTTGCAGTTATTATCCTGTTGGGTGCTATCTCTTCCACAAGTACCAGCAATCTTTCTGTTCCGTTTATGATGAAGTAGCCTCCTGGATCGTCTGGGTCTTCACCGACTTGTATAAGTTCATTCCTGTTCATTGGAGCAAGCGGACATAATTTGGACTTCAACATTATAGGTAGGTCACCGAAATTTATGTTCTTCGGTTCGCTTTGGATATTGTTCAAGACAGAAGTCATCTCCACGTACATCGGAGAAGCGTAAGTTATGTCTCTTATCCTTGTTTCAAGTGGAAGCACTGGTCTCAGAGAACCGTCTGCCTCTTTTGCCATCGGTCTTTCTATAGAAAACTTCCCAAGTTTTATCTTCAGATTTCCAAGTTCTGGTACGTCAGGTTTTATCGTCCCTATCTCTTCCAGAATCTTTGGTATCTTCCTGTCCAGAAAATCGTTGAAAGAATCAACTTGGAATTTTACAAGGCCTCTCTCTTTGATGAAAGCATTCAACAATGAAACATAGGCCTCGTTCATTGTCTCACCCCTTAATGACGACTCTGTAATAAATAATCTTGCCTATATGTTCCTCTTCTCTTGTTATTCTTACGACATCTCCGATCTTAGCACCTATAGTTTTTATTATAGGATCAGTCGAGAATATCCTAGGCAATTGTCTTACAGCAATCCCAAATTTGGCTAAAAGTTCTTCCTTTTCTCTCTCGCTAAGTATTTCGTGTTTCGGTACAAGTATGTGTTTCAATATGTCTATATTTTCCAGTATACCACCGATCAAGAGCGTTCAATGAAAATGTTTATGTAAAAATTCATCAATGACTTAACCAAACTGTTCAAAAGTGCGTAGCTTTTTCTATCCATATATTAACCACCCGAAATTGTCACAGAGGCCAGTTGTATATCATTTATTTTAGTACACTAAGGTTTTTAAAGCTTTCGAAAACCGTAATTTTGACCTGTATAATGTCCTGTTTATCGGAACAATGTTCAATGTCGCAAATCCAGGACACGTCTGCTCATGTAAAGTACAAAGATTGCAAGCAGAGGAAATCCTAAAAACACCACGATGTTCAATGTAAGACCTGAGTATGTATTTGGAAAATCTGCTATATAGAAAAGAGTACCTAATGCAACAAAGTAAATCAATGTGCTGTAGATCAATTTGCTGAATTTTCTTATGTCTTTGAACTGGTAGTAGAGTATGCTGTATGCAACTGAAAGCAAAAGTATCATCTGGAACAGCATGTATATTCCAAAAGTGCTGTAAAAAGGTTCTGCCATGAAAATTAACTGCCATAATCCAAGATCTGTGCCTCCTCTTACGTCTTGGGTATATCCAGAAGTCACTGTGTAGCACCAAAAGAAGTCATGCAGGTTGTTTGCAGCGAATCCTATGAAAAAGAAAGCAGCAAAAGTAAGTAAGAAATTCCTCATTGGAAATCTTTTTATTTTAAGCAGGAACAGTGACCAGAAGTCGGCGAATGCAAAAGGCAGTAACATGAACAAAGAACCTCCATAGAGCCAGAAACCAAAATTCCAAAGCTGTGGCAGTCCAAGTGCTTTGGCATGGAAGTTAGCTGCCACGAAAATTATAAAAATGAAAAGCGAAACAGAGAAACAGACTTTCAGATTATAGAAATTTTTAAGTTTCTTTCCAGAAAGGAACAATTTTGGTTTTTTCTGCACGAATCTTTTTAATTTTCCTGTCAGAAGAACATATGCAAACCCCGCGTAAAGAAGCGCGAAAATTATTGCCACATGTAAAGTTTTTGCAAGTTCAGGAGTCATCAAGCATCATCCAATTCAGGCAGATCTTCTCCAAGCAATTCCTCTGGTAAAAGCTTCTTGAACCTTTCTATCATGTCCTTTGTCAGAATCAATGCCTTTTCCAAATGATCTGTTGTTACGTCTTTCACAATCTTGTGGTCTATGTCTTTCCAAAGCTTGTCCAATTCGGCGAACTTGTCTATGAAGTCTCTTTCCAACTTACCTTCTTTTACCAACTTCTCTAAAAACTCAGGAGCTTTCTTGTAGTCAGGCTGCTCTTTGAAATGGTGCATCACGACAGCTTGCACTATGTCCAACATCGTGTATCTCAATTCAAAAATCATCGATTTGATATCCAATCTTATTCTCTTTAATCTTATTTCAGCCGACTTGGCTTTCAATGTTATCGTCTCATCACTCGGAGGAATCAACCCCATTTGAAGCATCTTCTGCACAGGTTTTATGAAACCATTGTCGAAAATAGGCAGACCGTATCTCAAAAAGTTTACAAACTCAGGCGATCCTACTCTTATCGATTGCCAGAATGCAGTCAGAGTATGAACTTGCACGTGGAGGTCTTTTATCTGTGATGCTATGTGATGAAGGTTGGCCTGCACTCTGTTCAAATCCTCGCTTGATTTTGTTGCAGTATCATCCAAAAGAACCCAAACATCCACATCGCTTGTCTTCTTTGCATCTCCTCTTACTACAGAACCGAAAATCAGAACTGATTTTATAATGTCACCATACATCTTCCTGGCTTCGGTAGCAAACTTCACTGCCCTGGAATAGATTTCCCTAGAAGTTTCATCCTTAAACACATCCTTATGCTGATCAATCTTCACAAGCTTCGTATCTTCAAGCTCTCTTTCCAGTTTGTCCAATGCCATAATAATTCATTGAAGATGTAGTTTTATAAATCTATTTCATCTGCATTACAACGAATAAATGATGTTTCTCATAAGGATCCAATTTGACTTGATCCAAGATCTTGAAATGCTTTTTAAACTGTTCCAATGATTCTTCATAGATTTTTTCCGGTCTTTTTGTCACGTCTATTGACTGGCTTTTGATTGCTATCATCGCGAACCCGCCAGGTTTTAGGAATTTCTCACAGTTTCTTATCAATATCGGTATCTGGTCATCGCTTGCAACATCCTCGTAAACCAAATCCATCTTTTCCATTACCATCTTCTCATACATCTCTGGCATCCTGCCATCTCCTAGTATAGGAATCATGTTGCCTCTTTTCTCGCATATCCTTATGGATTCTCTAAGGCTCCTCTCGGAAATCTCCACTCCATAAATTATACCATTCTTTCCTACGATGTCGCTGAAGAACGATGCAGTCTTCCCTTCAGCCAGTCCAAGATACAAAACTTTCATGTCTTTCTTCAATGGAAAAGTCTTTAATTTCTGTCTCATTGCAGCGCTAGGTTTTGACGTGTAAGAATCCCATGTCCTGTATTCTATTCCATCAACTGTGACCAGTTCTTCGTTTGAGCTTTTGAACCCTGGAACAAGATTTATGGTAGCAAATCTTCCGTCAACATTAAAAATACCTTCAAACTTTGTTTTTTCTACTCTCATCACTATCTTTGCTCTCTAACACTTCTTTGACTTTTGCATCAAGTTCTTTTTTCATCTCTTTCGACCTGTCATCTTTTGAGAAAAAGTCTATCTTAGCAGCCATCGATATCTTCGATGCAAGAACCCTTGCTAACTTCCCTCTTTTCTCGTCAGGCGAGCCTTGTATCAGAGGATGGAAGAATATTATTCCGTATTTTGGTGATCTATTATTGCCCCTTGAATGTAAAAATCTGAACAGAGCCTTTTCGCTTCCTAACAGTTGTATCGTGTTGGACGTCATCTTTGCAAGCCTGTCTATGCCGCCTGCCTTTGAAATAAGTTTTGATGCTATGCTTGTGCCTGCTATCTCTGAAAGGTTTGGAGCCATCTCCTTCAATACACTCTCCAGATATTTTGAAAGCCTTTCCCTAATCTCATTCAGGCTTCTTATCTGAGCAGCAAATGCCTGTATCTCTGCAACATCCAAATGAGACAGTTCAATCCCTATGCTTTTTTCTGCAAGCTTCTTCAGATGCTCCTCGTCTATCTTGTCTCTGCTTCCGAACTTTTCCACCAGCTTGACGAACCTTTCGTGGCTTTCCACATTTCTGTTTATCTCAGGGAAATGCAATCCGTACCATTCTCTCAACCTTTCCACAAAAATGTTAACAGACTTGTCTATCTCTTCCATGGCCCTGTTGACCTGCATGATTATGACATCTCTCTTGACAGATTTTTTTATGTCGCTCTTTGTCATTTCTATGTTTGTCTTTGTAAGCAATTGATTAAATTCCAACCTGTCTTTCACGAAATGGTGCTTCAAAGACAGCTCGAAAAGGTGTTCTTTCACGTAAGCTTCAGCAGAATTGTTTTCCTCGAATTCCTGCACTCCTGGTTTCCTCTTGCTGAAGACTATATGCTTGTATCCTCTCTTTTCCAATTCTTCGTACAGTTCCTTTTCCTCTTTCAAAAGCCTGTTATCTGCTTCTGTGAACCTGCTTATCATTACTTGCATGTCTTTAGGGAAAGGCCTGAAGCTAACGACCTTGTTTCCATCATCCACGGCAAAAGTCCCGATTAAGCTGTTCACTATGTAGACTTTCATAGATTTTTATTTGTTCCCCATAAGTTATTATACATTATGGAATGGTACATTTTCGCCCTATTGTCGGCAGTTTTCAGTAGTTTCCTGCCTATAATCAACAAAAAGGTCTTGAAGAAAGTAAGCCTCATGGACTTCTCTGCCGTCTATTCCATATTGACTTTCCTCTTCAGCCTTAGTTTTCTATCGCTGGTCAAGATAACTTTCGATTTGAAGGTAATTTTTCTTATATTTTTGGGTTCAGTCTTCAGTACTCTTGGGTTTTATGCGATTAACAAAGCAATCAAACGAAGTGCTGTCTCTCTTGTATCTCCTTTGAGGAGTTTCAACCCAGTCGTATTGCTCATAATGTCCATGTTCTTGCTCGGAGACAAGATTAATGCTTCAAACATAGTGGGGATAGCTTTCATAGTGCTCGGTGCGTATGTGATAGAAGCAAGGGACATGCTGCACAAGCCGCTGGAACCATTAAAAAGGATGCTCAAGTCTAGCCTGCTATTTCTAATAATGTCTTCTGCCATCTTCTACGCAGTCTCTTCAATCATAGACAAGGTGGTGCTTTCATTCTATGACATATTCGGATTCTTCGTCTTGATACATCTTTTCATAGCCCTTAACTTTTTCGTTATAAATATCTTGGAGACCAGAAGACTTCCATGGAACGGCCATATAAAATCTTCCTTTTCTTTGATAATCTTGGCATCTGTAGTTACCATATTTTCCAGAATATTTCTTTTGCAGTCAATATCTTTGGGCATAGTGTCTCTTGTAATTGCTATAAAGCATACAGACACACTGATTGCGACTACGATAGGCGGCGAGATCTTCCACGAGAAGCATCTGAAGAAGAAGATAGCGGCCGCTTTTATAATGTTGGTGGGAGTGATGTTCGTTATTTTAAAACCTTAATCAAACATTAATACAATCAAGTAAATGTTTATTTACTAAAAATCATCTAGGCGATAAATATGGCAGACAAGCAGCAGGAAATGGAAGAAATCATGAACAACTACAAGATGCTAGAGACTAGGTTGGATACTTTGGCAAAGCAGAGAGAAGTTGTAGCTACAAATATTGCAGAGATTAGGGCTACTATAGACAGCATAACCGAGATAGAGAACAGCAATGAGATGCTTTTCGCCATAGGAAGAGGAGCTTTTGTAAAAGGAAGAACATTGGACAAGAAGAATGTTTTGGTGAATATTGGAGCTGAAGTATTCATCGAGAAGAGCGCCGAAGACGGTAAAAAGTCCATGGAAGCAAGGCAGCAGGAATTCGAGAAAGTATTTGGACAAATAGAAAAAGAGATGATTAACATATCTTCCTTGTTGGAACAGCTTAATTTAAAAATGCAAACCCTTCTTTAAGATGATGGAATATGTTTGATTCGCTGAAGAAGAAATTATCCAAGCTAGTAGACGTATTCTCAAAGAAAATAGAGAAAAAAGAGGAGAAGAAGGAAGAGCAGGTTCAAAAAGTAGAAGAAGTAGTCAAAAAAATAGAGCCGCAGATTTTAGAGGGAAATCCAGAGCAGATCATAGAAGAGATAAAAGAAAAAGTAGAAGCCAAAGTACCTGAGATCAAGGAAAAGGTCGAGGAAGTTATAAAAGAAATAACTCCTGTCGCCCCGCCGGTTGAAGAGGAGGAGAAGGAAATCCTTGAAAAGATAGACGCCAAGCATGAGCCTGAGATAGAGAAAATAATCGAAGAGCCAAAACCTGAAATAAAGATAGAGACCAAGAAGGAGAAAAAATCCTGGATAAAGAAGATTTCTGAGAAGATAGTAAAGACGATAACTGAGAAGAATCTGGATGAGAAAGATGTAGAGCCGTTCTTGGACGATCTGGAGAGAGAATTGCTCGAATCGGATGTTGCTTTGGAAGTGGTGGAAAAAATAAAGAAGGATTTAAAAATTTTCCTGACAGAAAGGACCATACAGAGAGGCCATGAGAAAGAATACATACTTGATTCTATAAGGAAGAGCCTCGAAGGAATTTTGTCGCTTTCTGAAATTGATTTGAAGGCCATGGGTAAGACAAAGAAACCGTTTGTGATTTTATTCCTGGGCTTCAACGGCAATGGAAAGACTACTACTATAGCAAAAGTGGCGAAATGGATGTTGGACAACAAATTTTCCTGTGTGATTTCTGCTTCCGATTGCTTTAGGGCAGCTGCGATAGACCAGATAGAAGAACATTCTAACAAACTTGGTGTCAGATTGATAAAGCATACGTATGGTGCAGACCCGGCAGCTGTAGCTTTCGATGCTATATCTCATGCAAAAGCAAACGGTATAGATTTTGTTCTAATTGATACCGCAGGCAGGACACAGAACAACGTAAATCTGATGAGGGAGATGGAAAAGATAGTCCGTGTAAGCAAGCCCGACTTGAAAGTGCTGGTGATAGATTCATTGATAGGTAATGATGCTGTCGCCCAGGCAAAGACGTTCAACGAGATGATAGGCATAGACAGCGTGATCTTCACAAAGACAGACATAAACCCGAAAGGTGGGTCGATTTTGTCCATTTCCTACATGATAAAAAAGCCTATATTATTTGTGACGGTAGGACAGGAGCATGAAGACATAAGGTCTTTCAGCAAAAAGTGGTTTATAGACCAACTGTTGGGCAATAAAAACAGTTGAAGATTTATTGTTGCGAGGGTAAATTTAATTGGAGATATGTATAGTCAATTACGTGGATAAATCTACATTGGAAACACTTGAGACAAAACTTCTTCTAGACAACGAAACCCGTGATGTATATGCCGCTCATAAAAGTGCGATAGAACTTTACATAGAAAACGAGAATGACTACAGCCTTAAAGATCGTGTAAAGACACTGAAAGAAATAAAACTTCCAAACGACAAGCTTGACAGGATATATGAGAAGTACGGTCATACAGAGGAATCTGCAGATATAGACGGATTAATAAGATACACCATAGGCGATGTGTTCGATGAACTTATCCAGGATGCCAAGAAAGCGGCTTTTGAGGAAGTCGACAAAAAGATAGTTGATGAACTATTATCCGACATAAAGGAAAAAGCAAGCTGCAGAAGAAGCATGTCCATCAGGGAAATTTTCTACGGTTTTAGGCACAACTTTTACAAGGCTGGATATCTGAAAGATGTATACGATGGCATGCTATGCAAGGTAAATTACAATCTGTTGGGCAAGCATGAATACAGGGACATGAGAGTTTTGATCAGGAGAAAGACTCCTATGTCCAAAAAAGTAGATGTGATTGCAATGTATGATGTCAAAAGAGATGCTGGAGATATAGTTCAGGGAATGACTTTCCTTGAAGACGTCTATGAAAATGAGATAAAAAAAGTAGTCCCAAACCCATCCAAACATTACGGAAAACCAAGATGGCTTACTAAAGGAGACATTACATTCTTTGCAACTGTGGCTGCTTCTTATGCTATAACATCTGTCTTTCCTGGTATAGAAGGGATGCTTCATGATGGAGGGCCAATAAGGTTCCTGGGATATACATTAAATGCTGTTGGAATAGCTCCTGTCGCATTGGAAAAAGTAGGTGCAATCTATGTCTTGAAGAAAATAATCGGCAGACGTACAAGAGGATACATGAATAAGAGAACTCTTAATACAATAGCCAGAGGTTATGATATAGACAATTTTGGCCTTCTGGCAAACAAAGTTACGAAACAGCAATCCATAAGAGCACATCTTTGTTATGCGACTATATGGCTATACCACGATGTTGATAAAAATACACTGTATGAAAGATTGAAAAGATATAACATTGAGAAAGACGAGATAGACGATTTTTTGGACATATTCGAAAATCATATTAGGATAGTGGAGATCGAGAATGACAAGTATACTCCAAACAAGATGTTGATAGACATACCTATATCCAAGATCTCAAAAATTGGCGTGAGCGAAAAAGTTAAAGTAATCAGCAATAGAGTAGACAGTCTTGAAAACGATTATCCTTTAAGTATTTAAGCCGAAACTGGTTGTTTGTAGTAGTAAACATTAGGAGGAGATCCTTCTGCCACCCCTGCGTTTTTAAAAGCGTTCCTGCCTTCATTCATCTTTAGCATGTATTTGTCAACCAAAAAGCGAAAATGATATCCGTCCTTGTTATATTCGACCCAAGCATCACCCTTGTTTGGTCCTCTGACTTTCATCACATATGGTCTTTTGCCATCGTGGTGCAATTTTATGTATATGCCATTTTGATAAAGCTTTGCTGCTTCGTCTCTGTAATGCTCAAAATTTATACCTTCAAATTCTTTGATCATCTCTGGTGTGAACTCTGTATATAGTTCAGTGGTTAATTCTTTCATTGCAAACATCCGTAGACGGTACCTCAAAGTAGTCCGTTTGTCACTTAGGATACCTATAATATAATTGGTTTTCCCCATATTTAAACATAACTATTGCAATATCTATGTTCTCCCTAATCCTAATCATTGTAATCTTCCGACATATTTCCTAATTGTTCGACACTTCATACAATTATAGGAAAGTTCATAGAAAAATGTTGTGTTTTTATTTGTTTGCAGACCAACAGATATTAGTTATGGTATTGGAAGACCTTGGAGGAGGATTGAAAGCAGCTTTCAACAGGCTGGTATCCTCAGTCACAGTGGACAAGTCATTGATAGAGCAGACAGTCTCAGACATAAGAAGGGCTTTAATTCAATCAGATGTAAATCTCCAGCTTGCAAATGATATTGCAGACAAAATAAAGAAAAGATCGATGGAGGAAAAGACACCTTCTGGCATGAGCAAGCGTGAACAAGTAGTAAAGATAGTATACGAAGAGCTCGTGAACATGCTTGGAAAGAAGTTCCAGCCATTGAAGCTTGACAAGAAACCATCCATCATACTTATGGCAGGCTTGCTTGGAGCAGGAAAGACCACAAGCACGGCCAAACTGGCAAGATACATACAGAAGCAGGGAAGGAATGTCGGAATCATAGGAGCAGACGTCTACAGACCAGCGGCTTTAGCGCAATTGGAACAGTTAGCAAAGCAGATCAACGTCCCAGTGTACGGTGAAAAGGGAAATAAGAATGCTGTGAAGATTGTAGAGAACGGGATGAAAGAGTTTGCGAAGAAAGATGTCATCATTATCGATACAGCAGGCAGGTACAAGCAGTCAGAAGAGTTGATGAAGGAGATAAGGCAGATAGGCGAAAAGGTCAAGCCGGACGAGACCATACTCGTCATCGATGCCACTATAGGACAGCAGGCCAAACAACAGGCTGAAGCATTCCACAAGGCAGTTCCGATTGGCAGCGTGATGATAACAAAGATGGATGGTACTTCAAAAGGCGGAGGCGCGTTGAGCGCTTGCAGTGTCACTGGAGCTAATGTCAAGTTCATAGGAATGGGAGAGAAGATAGACAGCCTTGAATTGTACGATCCTGACAGGTTTGTTTCCAGGATGTTAGGTTTGGGTGATTTGCAGACATTGCTGGAGAAGGTGAAGGAGACAGGAGTCAGCAAAGAATCAATGGAAAAGATGATGGAAGGAAAATTCACATTGCAGGACTTCATAGAACAGATAGAGAATGTAAGCAAGGTAGGATCTTTATCGCAGATAGCAGGAATGATACCTGGGTTTGGCAGCGTGAAACTGCCTAAGGAAGCATTGGAGAAGCAGGAAAGAAAGATGAAGATATGGAAGTTCATAATCCAGAGCATGACAAAGAAGGAGAGAGAGGATCCAGCGCTTGTTGATGCAGCTAGAATCAAGAGGATAGCAAAAGGTTCTGGCAGGCAGGAGATGGAAGTAAGGGAATTATTGAACCAGTACAGTTCAATGAAGAAGATGATGAAGGGACTTGGCGGAGTAAGAGGAATGGATAGGGGTCAGATGAAGGAATTGGCCAAGCAAATGGGATTGAAGTTTTGAGTTATCATGTAACACGTGTTACACAGCCAAATTTTGTAGTCACCTATATACAAAAAGTTTATATATTGTAGTCACCTAATACTTATTATGCACGTGGAAATAAGGAACGTTGGCAGAAAGAAAAAATATTACCTTGCACACTCATTCAGGCATGATGGGAAGGTCAAAAAGTTCAGATTTTATCTTGGAACTGATTTGACAAAAACAGAATTAAACGACAAAATAAAACACGCAAAGGAAATTTTGGATGAGAGGATAAAAGCATATGGAAAAGTAGGAGACCCGTTCTATACAGTTATTACATCCAAAGAATTGGAATATGTAAAACATCTGGAAGATAAATACAGGATGGAAGAAATAAAAGTTTTGCACCTGTCTGAAAAAAACTGGGCCGAATTTACAAAAGCATTCACATACGATACCAATGCCATAGAGGGATCCACCGTGACTTTTACAGAAGTCTCTGACATATTGGAAAAAAAAGAATGGCCTAAAGAAAAGCAAAAATGGGAGATATCTGAAACATATGGAGTTGCGGAAGCCGTTGATTTCATAAGAAATTCTAGGGAAGACATCTCTTTAAAATTGATAAAAGAACTCCACAGGATTGTGTTCAAGAATTCCAAGGATTTTGCAGGCAAATTCAGGAAGAATGGAGAGGAGGTCGCTGTAGTGGACGCCTTTGGCAATATAAAACATAGAGGAGCCCCATCATCGCAGATTGTCAGGCTTCTTAATGAATTGATACGTTGGTATGGCAAAAACAACCGGAAATATCCTGCATTGGTGTTGGCTGCTGTGGTACACAATCATTTTGAAACTATACATCCATTCAAGGACGGAAATGGGAGAGTCGGAAGGCTTTTGTTGAACAACATATTGTTGAAGCACGGTTTGCCGCCCGTCAACATAGAGCTGAAAAGCAGGCAGGAATACTACAGGGCACTGCAGGAATATCAAAAAATGAGGAATCTTCGACCAATGATAGAGCTTATATTGAGAGAATACAGGAGATTTATGAAAAGCCTGAACAGGTGACTACATTTCTATGTTTTGTAGTCACCCAGTCGGCCAAGCAGATGGGATTGAAATTCTAGAAATCCATCTATTTTAGATAGTTGTAAATGGTTCTAGATACATTGCTGGCTGTTTCACTGAAATCTTTTTTTGTTGTCCCAGAACTCATTATACATAACATATAAGGTTTGTTTGGTGCATAGATTATTCCACAATCATGATAGCTTTTTGTAGGACCCCAATCGCCTATCTTATGAGCCACTTTTATATTGTCTGGCAAACCAGATACTATTCCGTAATCAAATTTTGTATCTGAAAGCAGAGAAAGTATAAAGTTAGAAAATGTTCTTCTAAGATAGGCAGAATAGTATAAAGCGCGTAAAATGTTCATATAATTTTTTGGAGTGATTGCAGTCGAACTTATATCAGGCGAAAATGAGGGTGGAGGAAGTCCCATTGCAATATAAGCTTCTGCCAGATCGCCATATGTCAGTTGTCTGACAAGTACATTGTATGCTGTGTTATCAGATTCGTTTATAACAAAGTTCAGAGCAGATTTCACATCAATGTCATATCCATATCCCTTAGAAGCTAGACTGCCAAATGTAAGATTAGGTTCTATATCAGCCTCGGAAATTGTCAATTTTGTTTCCATAGACAGGTAGCCATCCTCTAATTTTTTTACTATAGCGATCACTGCTGGAGTTTTAAGTAGGCTTGCTGGTACGAACATATCCCTTTCATTAATTCCAAACCATGCTCCTGTTATAAGGTCTTCAAAATAAATACCATAATGGCCTTTTGACGAGTTTGTTATTTTCTCAACTTCTGTTTTTAATGGTGTATACGAAACTGTAAGGTATTGTTGTCCCCGAAGAAAATTATTCACTTCCATACTTGCTGTCTGAGGATCAATGAGTGCATAATTATCAGAACGGTCTCTTTCCCAAGAGTTGCTTATGATGTAAACTATGAGCGAAATATTTATAACAACCATTATAGAAAACCAAAACTTGAGAGATTTCAAATCTATTTCAATTTTAGACACCATTTCTACCAATTATACAATAAATAGATTTATTGTATAATAAACCAAAGATAACTTTCATGAGAGAATTCATCCTAAGGGCATCCAAGACAGTGACCAATCCTAACTACATCAATCTGAATGACTTGCCTGGTGCAGGAAGACTTGATCTTGTTTGCAGGTGTGTTACAAATGCTTTGTTCATCTCCAACGACATGCGCAGAGATACAATCATCCATGTCGTGCTGGAAGGCCCAAACTACCCGCCTAAGACTGTAAGTTTTGATGGAAACGAGTTGAGAAGTCTTGCTCCGGACGAAAGGAACTGCGCATCCCACATAAAGATAGCGTTGGAAAGAGGAGACAGTCTAAAGATAGGAGAAAGCAAGAAATCTGAGGACGGTATAACTGTAAGCAAGAAAAGCTTTGAGGCTTGGATAAAGGAGAAGAGCAAGACAAACCAGTTGATATATCTTCATCCTGAAGGTAAGGACATAAGGGAGTTCAAGTTCGAGAAAGATGTCTGTTTTGTGATGGGCGACCACGTGGGTTTGGAAAAAGTAACCGAGAAGCTTCTGAAGAGGTTCGGTGCTGTAAAAGTAAGTCTGGCTCCTGCATACTATCTGGCATCGCAATGCATAACCATCTGCCATAACGAGCTTGATTTAAGGCTAAAGTAGGGCTTTATATACTTTTACTACCTTATAGTGACATAAGAAAGGTGTCTAAAATGTCAGAGTTAAAAGAACTGTTAGGTTCATTGGAAGACTTGTCTAGCAGAGCAGCTTATCATGCTGTTAATCAGGAGCCAAGATTAGCTTATAAGACATTATCAGATTTAGAAAACATGCTAAACGATGAGAATGTTAAAAAAGTCTTACCTCAGAATTCTTACAATGCTTTTCTTGAAAGAAAAACCCAGATAGAAAATTATATGAACAAAACAAGTAAAAAAAGGACAGAATTTGCAAAAAAATCAATGGCCGCATCACAAGTATATGGTTTTTTATACAGCGCAGAAAATGCTTTAGAATCTGCAATATTATTCTCGTCTCCAAAGGAAGAGATGAAATATTATGTGTCCTCTTTAGACTTTGTAAAGAAAATGGAAGCTATGTCTTTTAACTATGGAATAGATGTTCCACAGAGAGCCGTGGATTTCAAACAAAAATTGGAAAAAGCAGCCAAAGACAGATATCTAAAACACGCAGATGCACTTATAGAATCGAAAAGATTCCCAGAAGCTGAAGACATGTTGAATGATGCAGAACAGTTTATAATTACATTAACAGATAAAGTCGATACAGAAGATCTTGACATAGAACAGCGTAGAAAAGTGATAAGAGAATCTTTTACTAGAACAGGTGATTAAAATGTCAGAACAAACAACTGTTAGAGAAGGTATTGCAAAACAGATTATGCTTAGTTATTTTCCAGAGCTTAGAAACGACCAGCCAAAAAATATGATTAAAGTTTATGGAAGAGACCAGTCTGCCATAGGTTTCTACATTACAAAGATTGCTGGAGCTCCAAACAGAGCAGGAAGACCATTGTACAGAGTCAGACAGGGAGAGATTGGTGGAACAACTGACATACCTATTACAGATCCTGAAAATTATAGAAGGGTATTAATGTAATAACTTTATTTTCCAGAGAAGGCGAGCGTCTTTTAGAAATGGCTGAAAGAGCAGTAAGATCGAAAGAATATGCTGAAAAAGTTGAAGCTAAGGTTGATGCAGCAGAGGCAAGATATAGAGAGACGCGTCCTTTATGCAACCCTGTTATCATTGAGAAAAAGCCGTTGCCTGAATAGAATATAGATTATAGTTACAGATTAGTTTTGTGAAAAATAAAAAAAAGAAAAAAGAAAGGAAAAGTTTTCACTCATCTATTGTGTTCTCAGTAGAATCCTCTGAATCGAATTCATCCAGGGGGTCCCACATGTCTTCTTCCATTTCTTTTCCCTTCCTTTAAGCTTTTTGAAGAATTGGGCGAGGTTACCCTCACCTAATTATGTCAATACCGAGCGCTCTACTGATTTCCTTAACTACAGGCTTCTCGAAGCTTACAGGACCTACTATGTACGGCGACTTTACGCCAGTTATGATAGTGATTACCTGTAATCTTCCTTCGAAATCAGGAAGTACTCTTGCTCCCCAGTAGATTTGTGCTTGGGAATCCAGATGTTTGGACACTGATTCACCGATCATATTGACCTCATCTAATCTGAGATCAGTACCTCCGGTTATGTGTATCAAAGCACCGCTGGCTCCTGCGTAATCCACTTCAAGCAAGGGGTTTTCCAATGCCTTCGTTATGGCGTCTTTTGCTCTGTCGGAACTGTTTGACTCGCCAACACCGATAGCTGCCACTCCACCAGAATGCATCAACGCTTTCACGTCTGCATAGTCCAGGTTTACTAGACTTGGCAGGGTTATAGTCTCGGTTATTCCTTTGACCATGCTAGCGACTAGTTCGTCTGCTACTGCGAATGCCTGTTGGATCGTAAGGTTTCCTGCATACTTCAGCAATCTATCGTTCTCGATGACAATGGCTGTATCACAGACTTGTCTGAGCATAGCCAAACCATCTTCGGCTTTTATTTGCCTAGATCCTTCCAACTTGAAAGGCATGGTAACTACTGCTATTACAATAGCTCCCATTGATTTTGCCACTTCGCAAACGATTGGAATGCTTCCAGTACCGGTACCTTTTCCAAGGCCCGCAAGAGCGAACACTAGGTCTGCACCATCTATCGTGTCTTTGATTTCGCTTCTAGACTCTTCAGCAGCTTTCTTACCCACTTCTGGGTAACCGCCTGCGCCTAGACCGCGAGTCAACTCTTTTCCTATGAGAATCTTTTTGTCTGCTTTTCCTACTGCTAAATGTTTAGCATCTGTGTTCAATGCTATGGTTGTTGCACCGTCAATGCCCATTTCTGTCAATCTTGTGATTGTGTTTTGTCCCGCACCACCGCAGCCGACTACTACGATCTTTGCTCTTTTCACAGCAAAGCCGAATTCCTGCTCGGCCAACTTGTAATAATCTACATTACTGTATGTAGCGCCAGATGTGTTCTCTAGTTTGAATCTGTTTCGAGGTGTTTCTTCTACCCAATTGCTCTTCCCTATCGCGTTTTTTATTATCGAATCCATTTTTTGTTCACCTATGTTTTTTATCATATATTTTCCAGTATCTAAAACCTTTTATATGGTCTTGGATAACTTATCTTTAGAAAGAAATAAACTATTTTATTGGTACTCGTACCAAAAAAGAAATAATCTCGACAATTATTTCTTCCAATTTACAAGTTAAAGCTATTACTATAAAACGATGTATATATTCAATCATACACTTTCGCTGAATTTTCGGAAAAGAATCTGAATTTTCATACAAAATTTTGGACTGGAAGATGATTTTATAAAGATTTCTGTCCAATTGTTGTTTGGAGATGGTAATAGATGCAGGTTTTTGCAGATAGAACAGAGACGATAGAGAAACCACATGAAGTTAGCTATGGAAACAGAGAAAAGATGGCTCTGCATGTGGATGATGAGGAAGAATGGAGAGACATTGTTGAAAGGTCGCTGACAAGTTTGGGCTATAAGGTAGTGCAGGCGGCCAATTTCCAAGACGCAGAGTTTTCTGCAAAGAACCAAAGGTTTGATCTTTATGTGATTGATGGTACTTTTCCCATGAAACCCGAGGAAGCTGGTGACAGGGAAGCCGGATTGAAGCTTTACAAGCTATTGAATGACTTGCATGGCGATAGTTCGAAATATGTGCTCCTTTCTGGTGATGGCTATGTGGAAGCAATATGCAATAGGGACGGAATACCTTTCTTGTATAAAAGACATTTTGCTAAAAAATTCCAGGATTTTGTCAGAAAACTAGGTTAAAAGGTAAATAGTCATTACTTGAGGATAATGAAAGCTTTAAATAGTTTGCTGTCCTATAATAAGTTAAGAAAATGGTGAGGAAAAATGAACGATATGTGGACTGAGAAAGACGGCTTATCGCATTTGAATATGCTACCAAATTTATTGGTGGCATTGGCCGAGGGTAACGGTTCCTTGAGAAAATATTCTGAAACAAGATATGGTTTAGCTTCTGTAACCTACAAAATCAGAATAAGAGAATATTCTTTGCGTTTGGAGGACGGCACAGATGTTCTATATAAAGTAGAAGAAGATGGCATACAAAAATTACAAGAAACCATAAAGCTAAATGGAAAGGTTGCGTTTGAAAGACCAAATGTTATTAATTTCGAAAACACATTCTACGAATTTAATCCACGATCAAAGCTAGATAAGTTGCATGAAATAAATAAGCATGAAATAAATAAGCATGAAATAAAAAAGTTTGTAGACTTAGGCTAGATTTTCCTTCTCAAAATAAGTCCTTAAAAATATACAAAAATCTTCATTCGCCATCAAAGCTTTGGAAATAGAATCTGCATCCGAATAAATCCTGAACCCTTTCATCATCTGCTCTGCTATGTAGTTCGGTATTCCCTTAGCCTTCAGTGTGTTTATGTCTTTTTTCAAGCTATCGACAAGCTTGTCCCTCGCGTTCAAGAACCTTCTTTCTATCTCCACAACCCATTTATCATTCTCTATAAAAGGACCGTTGATGATGTCTCCTTTCATGTATTTTTCAATGAACCTCTTTGCATCGTCTACGTCAAAAACGCTAGGTCCGATCCTCTTTTGAACATTGGGCAGATTCTCATAAAATTCCATCTCCAATAAAACTACAGCAATGTCCTTATCGTTCGTATAGACGTCCTTTCTCAAGACCTTGAACTCATTTTTAGTTTCTTCCAGTATGCTTTCTATCCTGTCTGCGAACTTCCTCAATTGTGGCCAAAGAATATCAGGAACAACCTTCGGAGGATCCATCTTTACCACCAGAAGCCCTGTGTTTCTTTTCTCTAGATAACTGGTCAGTTCTGCAGTAGTCAACGGCTTTACATTCTTTTTGATGAAAAATGATTTTGCAGGCTCTTTTAAGAAAGCTTTTACAACTTTTATAAGTTTGAAGAAATTCTCTGGCGAAACAGCGGATGCAACGTTCCTGTTCTTGTCTGTAGGGTCTATCAAAACCAATGCCTCCCCCCTGAACTTGTGATTCAGGCTCTTGTAATCCTTCTTATCATAGTATTTTTCCGTGTCTATAATTTCCCCAGGCTTCCAGTCTGCAATGTTTTTCAAAACGTTCATGAATTTGCCATAGTTTATTACCAGTACTTCGCATGCATATCCAGACAAACCTTGCGCTCTAGCATCAGCGCCATAGACTCCACCAGCTTTGCATAATTGCTTCAAAAGTCTGACCTCATCTGAAAGCGATTGTGGCAGGTTCTTGTCAAGATATCTTACATGGAAAGGTGTCCTATCAACTGCAGACTTTATCTCCTTCGTAGATTCTACAGCATAACAAGGCACTATGTCCACTTGCATTCCATCGATTTCGCCTGTCACATAAGGATGCTGCGCATATTCCACCCAAGACGTTCCTTTCAACCTTTTGATCACCGCCCTACCTACAGATATCCCTATGTCTTCCAGTTCCTTCTCTGGCAGGCTTTTGGGAAAAACAAGGAAAACATCGCATTCTTTCTTGTCAGGCAGCCATGTATTCCTAGTAACGCTTCCAGCAGACATCGCTTCTGCACCATACTTTTCTATCTCTATGTCCGCAAAAGCAACAATCTTCTTAGACAAAGTCTTTAGCTTTTCCTCGTCTTCCTTGCTCGGCTTTACTATCTTCAATGCTTCGTTGATGACTTTCTGATAATTGTCCATAAATTTATTTTCTATCTGCAAGACTATAATCATTTATAAACTGTAGTAACAATAGGAATTTATGACAGAGCTTGAAACTTTGCATGCAGAAATAGATGAAATAAGGTCAAATGTGACAAAGATACTATTCATACTTGAAAACGAAGGCGAAGTAAATAAAAAAGTATTGAAAGAGCTGAAAGAAAGTAAAAGTGCTACAAAAGACAAATTCTTGCCCCACGAAACTCTTAAGAGATCTTTGAAATGACATGGCATATAGAATGGTACAGAAAGGCCGCAAAAAATCTGGAATCTTTACCCAAAGAAATTCGTGATAGAGTTGTTAAATACATAGACAAAGTTCAACAAGCCCCATTTAATTTTCTAGAACACTTTGAGCTGAAAGGCTATTATAAAATCAGAGTAGGTGATTATAGGGCAATTGCTTCTGTAGATTTTCAAAACAAAATCATTTCTATTATTATATTTGATCATAGGAAAAGAATTTACAAAAGACTTTAATAAGTTCCATTATAAAAAGACTTTCTGATAAATGTCCATAAAATTACTTTCTGTTTAGTTAAAGAAAAATTAGGAATGTTATACGTATAACAAATCATATAATTACTCAAAAATGGTGAAAAAGTTGGGTATTTAAAGTTTAATTTTCTATAGAAAGTTAAGAAAGTGATTAAAATGGAAGAAGGTCTGACAGCAGGACAGCAAGAACTTGTAGACAAACTAGATAAAATTATTGATAAATTAGATAGCAGACATGGATATGTTGACAGCGAAAGTCTAAGACATAATGTGGAAAGCATGTATAACTTAGGAATGTTGAATTATGATGGTGGTTTTAAAAGAACAGTTGCAGGAAGAGAATCTTCTATACCAAATGAAATGCTAGAAGTCGCAATTGCCCTGTACGTTGATAAGTCTCTTATTAAAAAATTGAGAGCCTTGGCAGCAGCGAATGACATAGAACTCGATCCAAGCAAGGTCAGATATGTCGTAGCTTTATACGGATTGGATAAAGAAGAAAAGGGATATGTGGTGGAGCTTATTAAAAACCATGAGGAGAGATGGGGAAAGAGGATTGAAGATGGTGTTTTGTACAGACCAAATAAAGAAAATGTGGCAACGATAACAGATTTATTGTCAAGAGAAGATGCCAAATAAACTGCATATTTCTATAATTACTCTAAAGTAGTCAATAATTAAAGCTTTATATACTTAAGAAGCATAATAATTGTAACTAAAAAGTGGTTACAAATGACAGGAACAAAAAGCAATTATGTGAGTGAATGGAAAACAGTTAGTGACAATAGTCTCTTGGAAATCATGCCAGAATTTTTAATCGATTGGATAATAAGAGGTTCTAATGAGCAAGGCAGAGGAATAGATGAATATACTATAGAGCCTAAACACAACCCATTAGCAGCTTATTTTCAAAAACTTGGTATTAAGACAGATAGACAAGTAGGATGTTCTGTTATAGAATATATAAGAGTGACAAATTCTGGTGCACGTTATGTTTACAGAAGCCTATCACCACGTGATCATTATGAAACAGATTCTGAAACGAAGCTTAACAGGGTAGAACAGATACTTGTCGGAGACTCTGTAAAATTGGAAAGAATTGTAAGAGAAGAGCTGGTTAAAGTAGAAGAAAAGTATAATGATCCGACACGTTTCT
>DATDXT010000034.1:0-6759 GCA_035289185.1 archaeon
ATTTACAACTGCTACTGGCACTTCAAAACTCTTAGCTTTCAATGTCAAATCGACTGATATGGAACCCTCTTCGGCTCTAGTGACAACATAACTAGGATAGATTATCTTCTTGTTTCCAATCTTTACATGGCCATGTGTTATAAGCTGTCTTGATTGATGCATCGTGTTAGCCATTCCTTTTTCCTTCAAAACTGTCTGCAATCTTCTTTGAAGCAAATTTTCCAAAGACAGGCTCAATACACTGTCAAGTGTAGCACTTTCTGGCAAAAGACCCAAACCCACAACTTTATTTACAAGAATGCTCTCCTTCTCTTTGTTCTGTGTGGCAGCAACTTCCCTCGCCATCCTTCTGTACTTCCTCAAAACACCTTCAGCCATCCTTATCTCTTTCTTTCTTTTCAATCCGAATCTTTTCACTATTTCTCTCTCTCTTTCTATTGCATTTTTGTCCCATGGACGGAATGGGCTTTCATATTTTTTCTTCTGTCTTTTCATAAAAATCATTTCTTCTCTTCTTTCTTATCTGCTGGAGCAGCAGCACCTTGTCCTGACTGCATCCTTACAGCTTTTCTTACTACTCCTACGGTCTTACCCTTCTTGAATGAGCTTCTTGTCCTCTGTCCTCTTACAGGCATTCCATACATATGCCTCACACCTTTCCAAATCTTCAAATCGACCATTCTTTGTATGTCAAACTTCTTTACAACTATTAAATCGTTTCCTATTGGGTGAGATGTCTCTCCTGTATCAAATGCGGTCCTTCTGTTCAAAAACCATGCTGGTAATCCAAACTTTACTGGGTCATAGATTATGTTTTCCAGGTTTTCTCTATCCTTCTCGCTCAACGTGTTTAGCTTTGTGCTTGGATCAAAATTGGCTATTCCACATATCGCCTTGCTCATCGCATAACTTATGCCTTTTATTCCTGTCAATGCTATACGCAGGGATTTTGTAGCATCCAAGTCTGTGTTAGCGAGCCTCACAAGCTCTCTTCTGACCTCTTGTTTTCTGATAGAGTCCTTAGCCTTAGGTTTATCTTCCTCTTTCTTCCCCGTCTTCTCTGCTTTATCGTCTTTTGGCTTTGAACCCATAATACCATCTTTTTGATTATGTTAATTAAAACTATTAAAGCTTGCTGGATATTTAAAAACAGCTTAATCGAAGTATGTGGTTATCAACTGTAAGCCATAGAATCCGGCAAACGCTATGAAAGTGTATCTTAGAGTCTTTCCTAAGAAAAGGAATGTGTAGAATTTTTTCCAGTTGTATCCGACTATTCCGCAAAAAAGACCCACCACATCAAACGGCACTATAGGTATGGCAGCTAAAGCAAAGATTACAACTCCTCCCCTATATTTATGAAAAATACTGTGCATTTTCTTCAGTTGTTTCTCGTATTTTTTAAGTAATGTCTTCTTTCCACCATGCCCGACTGCATATCCCACCAATTCTCCTGTGGCAGATCCGAAACCAGCAGATAATCCTAAAAGAACAGGATTCAGCACACTTCCCATCAAAAAGACAAGTGCAGACAATGGAAATGTGGGCAGGATGATTGTAGCTGTACCGATGAATCCTATAGCCATTATTCCAAAATAACCGAAATGCGCGACTAGGTAATTTCCATATTCCAAAAGTTTTTGTGAGATTGCAACTAAAATATCCGTCGACATAATCATCTTATAATTTATTAGACTTCTTAAATACTAAATTATGTTTATGTACAAGCAGGCAGTTGTTTTGAGGAAAGATCTTGATTGGAACAAAGGAAAGATGATTGCTCACGCTTTGCATGCCGCTCTCGGAAGCTTGAAGTTGGTAGATAAGGAAATTATCTTGAAGTGGGAAGAGGAAGGAGCCAAGAAGGTTGTTTTGAAAGTAAAAGATTTGAAAGAGATAAATGAGATCTATAAACAAGCCAAGAAGAGCAAACTACCATGTTGTCTTATAAGAGATGCCGGATTGACACAATTGAAAAGTGGAACTGTGACTGCATTGGGTATAGGACCGGCGAAAGAGAAAGATATCGATAAGGTCACTGGAAAATTGAAACTTCTATAGATGTCTTAGCAGTTCTTCTTTTAGAATTGCACCTTCTCTAACAATCTTGAATCCTTCTGTAAGGTCTATCACAGTCGATGGCTTACTTATTTTGCATTTTCCCGCATCCAAAACTACATCAGCTTTGTTTTCCAATTGATTGATTGCTATCTGTGCTTCTGTCGGATCTGGACCGCCAGCTACATTTGCAGATGTGGCTGTTATGGGAAACTTTACCTTCTTCAGTATCTTGTCAGTCACCTTGTTTTTTATTATCCTGAAGCTGAAATTGCCTGTAGGTGAAAGTTCCTTTGGCAGATTGTTGGATTTTAGGATGATAGTCAATGGTCCTGGGAGAAAGTTCCTTACGAAGTTTTCAGCAGTCTGATTGAACAAGAAGTATTTTTTAGCCTGTTTCAGGTTCCTTACTAATATAGAGATTGGTTTGTCGAATTCCCTGCCTTTTGCATCAAAGACTTTCTTGATCGCTTCGGGATTCAAAGCATTTGCTCCAAGCCCGTAAAGTGTATCTGTAGGATAAACTATCAATGCGTTGTTCTTCAGAGCGCTTACAGATTCCTTCAAAGCTTTCCTGTATATCTTGTCTTCTTCTATTTTGAATATCTTCATACTGTTCTTATTTCTTTTGGCATCTTGCCGAAAAGTTTAGCAAAATCTTCAGGCCATCCAGCCGGATCCAATCCCTTCTGCGATAAAAATGTCACCATCCATCTCTCTAAACCAATCCCGGAACATCCTGTCCATATTTCATTTCCCTTTTTGCTGTTGAAATTCCATGAATCGCTGAACTTAGTACCGATAGTCATGTTTTGGAATTCAAGCCATTCGCTGTCTTTCCTATTTCCTCTCCAAGGAAGCCATGATTCAAAATCTATGGTTCCTTTCACTTTATCCTGTTCTGTTTGCAACTGGCCGGCTTGCGCCATATACCATGGTGTTACCCATGCTGTTCTCCATTCAAGATCAAGAATATCTTCAAAAATATGCTTGTATGAACTCATCAATTGTTCTTTTATTGCAATCACTTGTTCCTGCAATCCCATCCAGATTATCTCTATCCTGTGGAACTCGCTGTCCCTATCCAAACCGTGCAGTCCTCCGCCTTCCGATCTGTAAGAAACGCCGGAATTATCAAAGACTTTTATGGGCAAATCCTCGTCAGGTATCTGTTTCCTATCGAAGAACCAGTAGAAGTCCGGACATTGTGAAAAGCATATTGCTGCTGTAGGATTACCTATCTTATCTTTTAATTTTTCATGTGGTACTTTCCCTGTGACCTTCACATAGTCTGATAAATCTTCCCAGAAGTTCGGATCCCATGTCTCTGGTTTAGAAACGTAATAAAAAGAATTTGCAGAACCGGGCATATGTCCTGTCTTAGCTAAGATTTCCAATGGAGTAGTCTTTGGTAAAATTATTTCATCGAATTTCAATGGTTTCAATATCTCCTTTTCAGCTATCGCTTGAAATGTCCTCATGAGTTTTGTGGTAAAAGTCCCATGCCACCATACACCTATGTCATAACGTTTGATTGATCCTTTTTTTTCAAGCTCGATTGTAGGATCCTCTTTATACAATGGCTTCTTTTCCTCGCTCTTCCACAATAATTCCCAATGCTCGGCCTTACCGCCATAAAGTGACTGGTTTATTTTTCCGTCTACAAGTTTGATTATCTTTTCTATGTATCTGTCTTCCATCGCTGTCGAATCTAAATCTTTCAATTCTATTATCAGCTCTCCTTCCTTCTTGGTTATCTTGTTGACCCAAGGCACGTTTATCTTTAATGCTTCTTTTGGCATCCTTTCCGGCTTCACAGATATCTCATACTTTTCCACGAAGACGCTTCTTACGCCGATCTTATGTTCTTTCCCAAGTTTTTCAGCCATGAAGTTTCTCAGTCTAAGAAAAGCATCATGTGGTCTCAAATAAGTCGTTCCATCTATCGTCACAAAAAGTTTCTTATGGTCTACATGCCATTTCACGAGAGTAGATCCTTCCTGACCTTTTGATACTCCTTTCTTGAAAAGCTGTCCGTTTATCTCTTTGGCTGCTATGTTCGGAAACTTGTCAGTAAGGAAATCCACGTCAGAACTGAACTCTATATTGCCTTCAAGATGGAACTGCATGAATAATCATTTGTTTTAAATTAAATAAAACTTGGTATCAAGCTCTAGTTGTAATGGGGACTTCTTTTAATGGTGTAGAATCGAACTTTTTCTGAACATCAAATGACACTTTTAGGTCATCGACATTTAACGGCACGATATAGTGCTTTAATTTGTAGTGTTTATCGATGCGGCATTCGTCTTCGATTTTATTTCTTACCAATACGTCTATAATATTTAAATTCTCTTTAGTATTATGAGAAGAACATAGATTGAAAGATTCGTCATGGTCATAGTCTGTTTCCCATGGATTTACGCCGGTTATGCCTTTAGTAGCAATCTCCAAATTTTGCAAAAATGTTATGGTCTTATAACGCAACGTGTTCATTCGCTCACCTATTTTAACAGATTCGGACTCGTTGCTTCTCCTCCAATTAGAGTCGCGACTCCATCTTATATTTTCTGGGAGTGACAATCCTTCTTTTGCAATCTCCTTAAGTTCCTCGTTCAAATTTTCCAGATATTTGTCCAACATTTCATGTGATTTGTCAATGTCCATTTTAACAGTGGCTTTGATAGTGTAGATGTCTCTTGGGAATGCAAAAAAATAAGCAGGCTGAGACCATGGATCTTCATAACCTGCAGCAGCAACCTTTAAACGTTCTTCTCCAGAGCAAGTTCTGCACCACGCTGAAGCTATAGCATTATATACATTATTGTTTGAAAGGTCTCTTACACCGCAGGACAAATTGCCTAGTTTCCTTACCAATTTTGAATAATTTTTCTCAGGTACTAAATAATCTTTTATCCCACTTCTTCCATCTACACGTTGTGGATTGAACTCTTTAATCATTTCTAAATGGTCCGTTGAAAAGCCTTTGTCCATGAAATTATGTTGAAATCTAATCTTTAAATGTCTTTAATTTACAGGGGTTTATTTTTTTGATTTCTGCTTGCTGTTAGAACTTGAGTTTAGTTTTAATATATCATTTCCTGTTGTTATGCATGCATAAACAATGCCAGATACAGCAAATTCACCCAAATAAGAATCAAAATGTTCGCCGCCCACTTTTAAATAATTACTCTCCTTGTCCCAGCATGCCTCATGAACTTTATTTAATCTTTCTTTATAATCCAGCCCTTCATCATCTAGTATTCTTTCCAGTTCTTTAGAAAATTTTCTTGCACCTTCCAAAAAATATTGTTTTCTTTTAGAATGAGTTTGCATTAGTAGTTCCTTTACATGTGACTCGTTGCTCATACGCGTGCATATTTCTTTGGCGCTATTCACTAAATTTTCATACAACTTATTTTCAAGATTAAAAATATTTTCATCCATTTAAAATACCTTAAAAATAATTATTAAATGTATCTATTTATTCTTTGACTTTAGGTGCTTTCTTTGTCTTTGCCGGTTTTTCCTTCTTTGCAGGAACTACTTCTTCCTTTGGTTTGTAAGAATATTTCTTGACTTCTGATGCACTTGGGAATTTGAGATTCAGTTTGTTTGTCAGTCCAGACTTCTTGAAAGCTTCCAAAACCTCGTCGTCTGTCGCATCCTGCTTTATCTCAATTTTGTAATTTGTAGGCTGTAAGTGAGTTATATTGCACTTCCTTCTCTTCACACCAGTAAGCAATCTAGGACCTGTTATTGAAACGAACTTGTCATCCACTTTCTTAAGGACGACTCCTACCATGCCTGCTTCTCTACCTACAATTTTTACGATTACTGTACCTACTTCCATATCAATCATCTTTGTTTTACAGATTAAAAGCCTTTTCGTTCATCTTTTCCTTGGTGCAATCACCGCATAAATAGCTACCATATGCTCTTGTCACGATCTTCTTGGTCTTGCTTAGGGTATTCAATCGTGATGGAATGAGTACTGGTACCCCTCCGAGTTGAGATTTGCAGTTTGCGCAAAGCCTGTTACCTACTTTTCCTCTCTCCAAATGCCTTACCATTCTGTTGCCCGGAGTCCTTACTTTCCTTATGACGTGCATTCAGACACCGCCCGTGAATTTTCTTAAAGTCATGCTTATAACCAATGATGCGATAACATACCAATATATCCAGTTCATCGTAATGCCTATAAGCGGAAGTGTGACTGACTGACTTGCATATTTCGCAGACATGTATGTCAAAAACAGTATACAAAATACCAAGCTGCCTACCATAACCTTCATGCTCTCTTTCATGTATTTCCTGTTCATATCCATCATCTCTTTCATGCTTGATGATAGGACTTCCTTATTGCTGTTTTTCTGCGCTTCCTTCATCTGAAGCTTCAATTCCTTCATCCTTGATTTCATGTTCTTTGCGAACTCCTTGTTGATAAGGTATTTGCTCATCAACGATGTTATCACAGAGAGTATTGCGGCGAAAATCAGGACAGATAAAAACGGCGATAGAGTAAAAACTGGACTGAATGCTATATCCATTGTGGTTACAACTGCTCCTGTTATGCTCATTACAATCACTTCTGTCTAAATTTATTCTACAGTCAAGCTTTATAAATCAATGTTTATTTATTTTACTTCTGTTGCAACTTTTGGTTGTTCTGCCAAATACAGCGCAATTATCTTATCTTTT